>CACYDD010000264.1 GCA_902773065.1 uncultured Ruminococcus sp.
GGCTGCGGAATGGACAGCCGTATCGAGCGTGTCGGTTCAGGCGGTCATCTGTGGTACGATATAGATTTTGAGGATGTTATAAGGCTTCGCAGGAAACACTACAGTTCCGATGAACATTATAAAATGCTTTCAGGGGACGCAAGAAACACTGAATGGCTCATTGAGATACCTGCAAGCGATCACGTTATAATTGTTCTGGAGGGTATCAGTATGTACCTGAAAACCGAGGAATTGCAGAAGCTTATGCTCTCAGTATCTCATCATTTTCGTAATATATCTATGCTGATGGATTGCTACACTGAAAGAGGAGCAAAAGCAACAAAGTATAAAAATCCGATCAATGATGTGGGTGTAACTGATACATACGGTATTGACGACCCGAAAATACTTGAAGAGAACACAGGCTTTTCCTTTGTATGTGAACATGATATTACTCCAAAAGACATGATAGATGAGCTTCACGGACTTGAACATTTTATTTTCAGAAAACTGTTTGGCGGCAGATTTTCAAAAAGTATTTACAGAATGTATGAATATAAAAAAGGAATGGTGTAAAATATGAAATTCTATCATTATGGAAATTACGATAAACCTGTTATCGTAATGCTGACAGGCTCGTTTTGTCCGGCAGCGGCACTTGACTATTTGTATGAGCCGCTTTCAAAGGAGTATTATCTGATATTATGCGATTATAACGGTCATCATAAGGACTCTCCTGCATTTACTACACGCAAAAATGAAGCGGCACTGATCGCAAAGCACATAAAGGAACAGGACATTTCTTCTGTTGATATGATCTACGGTCAGTCAATGGGAAGTGAGATCGGTCTTGAACTGATCCATCAGCTTATTGAGTCGGGAATTGAGATAAATCATGCCTTGTTTGACGGTGCGCCTTGTATCCGTCTTTCTAAGCCCTACAAGCTGTTTATGTATTTTAAATTCAAAACAATGATAAATATGATGCGTGATAAATCAGCAGATGAGGTCATTAAGTGGAAATTTCTCAATAAATTTACAAACGGCGATACAGAAGCACTCAGACCCATGATAGAATCACTGGTAGGAGTTGCGCCATACCTGACGAATGAAAGTATAAAAAACGAAACAGAATGCTGTTACACCTTTGATTTTCCGAAGTTCTCCGAAGAGATGCAAAAACGGATACATTTTCTTTACGGCAGCGAAGAAAAAGCGTATAAGACCTGTCACAAGCTTATCGAAAAACACTACCCTTATGCAAAAATGACTGTGTATGAAAGTTATGCTCATATGACCTACTCGACAAGACATACGCAGGAGTATTTGCAGCTTATGAAAGCAGAACTCGATTTTGAGGAGAAAGTCGCAAAGCTATGAATATACAATTATCAGATCATTTTACATACAGTAAGCTGTTCCGATTTACATTTCCGTCCATCATAATGATGGTATTCACATCAATATACAGTGTCGTAGATGGCTTTTTTGTTTCAAACTATGTCGGCAAGACGCCGTTTGCATCGCTGAATCTTATCATGCCGTTTCTTATGATACTCGGTGCTGTCGGATTTATGATAGGCACCGGAGGAAGTGCATTAGTGGCAATGACATTCGGACAGGGCGATTTTAAAAAAGCAAATCGTATCTTTTCATTGCTGATCTATCTTGTGATCGGAACAGGGATTGTTTTTTCAACTCTTGGCATCATTTTCCTTGTACCGATAGCGAGGCTTCTTGGTGCATCCGATGATATGCTCCCTTATTGCGTACAATACGGCAGGATAATTTTACTTGCACTTGTTCCGTTTATGCTCCAGAATGTATTTCAGAGCTTTCTTGTTACTGCCGAAAAACCTACGCTCGGTCTTTTTATTACCCTTGCCGCCGGTATTACAAATATGATACTTGACTGGATTTTTATGGCTGTTTTTTCCTGGGGTATTGTGGGTGCAGCTTCGGCAACTGCGATCTCTCAGGCAATAGGAGGCTTTATTCCGCTTATATATTTCACATTCCCGAATAAAAGCAAATTACGGCTCGGAAAAACCCGACTTGACAGAAAAGCTATTATGAGAACCTGTACCAATGGTTCATCTGAATTTTTATCAAATATTTCGCTCTCGCTTACAAGTATGCTGTATAATTTTCGTCTGATACAGTTTGCCGGAGAAAACGGCGTTTCGATCTATGGCGTTCTGATGTATGTAAACTTTATTTTTATTGCTGTGTTTATCGGTTTTTCAATCGGAACTGCACCTATCCTCGGTTATAACCATGGAGCTGATAACACAGATGAACTCAAAAGTATTTTCAAAAAATCTCTGATAATTATCTGTACTGTTTCGGTGTCTATGTTTGTTCTGGCAGAGGTCTTTGCAACACCACTCAGTTCGATTTTTGTCAGCTATGATGATGAACTTATGGAAATGACGGTGAGTGCATTCAAAATATGCTCATTTATGTTTATTTTTTGTGGTATCAATATTTTCGGTTCGGCATTTTTCACAGCTTTAAATAACGGATTTGTTTCTGCTCTTATTTCCTTTGGGAGAACACTTGTATTTCAGGTTATTTGTGTACTTCTTCTCCCGCAATTTTTTGGATTGAACGGACTTTGGCTTTCTGTGGTTATAGCTGATGTCCTGTCACTTTTTGTAACGATTATTTGTTTGATAAAATATAGGAAGAATTATCATTATGCATAAGAGCTTGGATCTATGCCCATCCACTCAAGTGTAGCCCTTGTATCCCGAATTAGCCACCGAAAAAAACATCAACAGCCTGATCTACGGTTATATTGTTTTCTTCAAGTATTTGCAGGAGCTTTTCTTTATCCTCCTGCGGCATGGTAATACAGATCGTTTCCATAACTTGTTACCCCCTACTTATTTTTAATATACTGCTTCGCAGTATACCACAATTTTTCACATTTGTCATTTAACTGCTGATTAAATAAAACCAACGACCGGAATTTCCAAAAATGGCTTTATATTGAGCCTTTTGGAATTCCGGTAATTTTTGATTTTTACGAATTTTTCAGAAAATGCGATAACCATGCGGAAAACTCATTTAATCATTGATTCAATTTTTGGGCTGTTTTGGGTACTTTTTCGCCAGTTCACAGAAATTTTACAAATCCAGTGGCAGAATTACTACTCCAAGATTCTCCCAGTAGGATAATCTGAGTCTATCTGATTCCTTCATTTTATCGTTGCACCACCTGATGATCTCCATAACCCGTTCATCGGAAAGCGTTTCTGTTGTCAGGACAAGCAGCTCGTCAACAGGGACTTTCAGCATACAGGCAAGCGTATAAAGGTGATCGAGGATCGGCAGTGTTCCGGCTTGACCCTTATGAATTTGTTACGGATATCGAGAATTTGTCAGAAAGTGACAACTGAA
>CACYDD010000265.1 GCA_902773065.1 uncultured Ruminococcus sp.
GACCTGCTGATTACAAATCAGCTGCTCTACCAACTGAGCTACACCAGCGTTTTGCTGTTTTGCCGCCGTTCCCGACGGCTTTATTATAATAACACAAACATCATCATTTGTCAATAGTTTTCTGACATTTTTTTAATTTACAGCTATTAAATTCGCAAAACCGTTATAAATACTTTAATGTTTCTTCAAAAATTCCATTTTTTAATCAATCTGTGACATATCAATTCTTTTCATGTTCACACCTGTTCTCTTTCCTTCATTTTAACCGTTAGTTGATTCACTGATTTCCTCGGCAATCGTCATCAGTCTTGTCAGTCTGTGATTGACTCCCGAACGGCTGATTGGCGTTGTCAATGCCTCGCCCAGCTCACGCAGATTATATTCGGGATTTTCCAGCCGCAGTTCGGCAAGTTCCCGAAGCTCATCGGGAAGAGAGGCAAGACCATGTGTTTTTTGTATGATTTCGATTGCCTTGATCTGTTTTGCCGCTGCAAGTGCTGTTTTATTGCTGTTGGCGGTTTCGGAATTGATTTGTCTGTTGACTTTGTTGCGTACGGATTTGTAGATTTTTTTCTGCACGATTTCCAGAGATGCCATTGGCGCACCCATATAGGTCAGCATATCTGCTATGCTGTCACTGCCCTTGATATAGACGATATAACTTCCCTTTCGCCTGACAATATTCGGCTCAATGGGCATAACATCGATTTCACTGATAATTCTGCTCAAGTCATTGGCAAGATTCATATGCGGAACAACAAATTCAAGATGATAATCCTTCTCGGGATCGGTAACATTGCCGCAGACAAGAAATGCTCCTCTTAAAAAACACGCAAGACATTCCTCATCTTCTATATTGGAACGGTTGATCCTCAGACTGGGTGCTGTACGGACATGACCGAAATAGTCAAAGATACTTCCGCAGTCCTCCGTATCAGGAATGCTCAGTGTGAACAGACTCTTTTCTTTTCCCTTCCGGGTCAGCGAAACAGTGATATCCACGATTGCAGAAGTGAGTGAAGAAAGGGTATTGGAATAAAACATAGCGGCGGGCCGGCACTCTGTTGTGAAAGACAAGGCACTTGGGGTAAAAATCTTTGAAAAAAGCACCATTCCGTAAGCAAGAGAGTGCCGGCAGGAATCGAAAGTGATTTCCGCACCGCAAAGCTCATTTTTGGTTTCCTTTGAAAACGACATAGTTGATCACCGTTAATGCTTATTGATATCCCTGTGGTGTACGATGGTTCTCTGACCCGTTTCCAGAATATGCTGATACAATACTCTTGTCAGTGTCACCGAACGGTGCTTTCCTCCCGTACAACCGACTGCGATCACAAGCTGACTTTTGCCCTCAGAAAGATAAAGCGGCAAAGAAAAGTCAACCAGACTGATCATTCTCTCCGCATAGCCTTTTGACTGCTCAAACTGCATAACATAATCGTAAACGCAGGAATCCAGTCCCGTATGCGGTTTTAGTTCGGGAATATAGAAGGGATTCGGCAGACAACGCACATCAAAAACAAGGTCGGCTTCCGCAGGCAGACCGTATTTGAATCCGAACGACATACACGTTACTGTCAGTCCCAGTGAAATATTGCCCAGAAACAGTGCTGTAATACGTTCTTTCAGCTGTGTCGGCGAAAGCAGAGAGGTATCAATGACATAATCCGCCCTTGCCTTGACAGGCATCAGAAGCTCACGCTCCAGATAAACTGCCTCTTCCGTTGAAGCGGAGTTATCACTCAGCGGATGCTTTCTTCTTGTTTCCTTGAAACGCCTGAGAAGGACATCATCACGGGCATCAAGAAAGAGTATCTTATATTTCTTATGCGCCGCTTTCAGCTTATCAAGAGACGCAAAAAGGTCGTCAAACACATCACCTGCACGGATATCCGTTACCACAGCGAT
The DNA here is from genome assembly GCA_902773065.1 of uncultured Ruminococcus sp. Taxonomy (GTDB): domain Bacteria; phylum Bacillota; class Clostridia; order Oscillospirales; family Acutalibacteraceae; genus UBA1213. Next base: position 1,909 of record CACYDD010000265.1, read on the forward strand.
TTTCTTCATATGCTCATCCGTAGATTTTTCGCAAAGCTCATAAAATATTGATACCAGCATCGGCGGTATATTGTCAACGCAGTAATAGCCGATATCTTCCATATTTTTCATGGCAACGGATTTACCCGCGCCCGACAGTCCTGTTATAATAATAAATTCCATTTCTGTCATCACTCCAATTTATAAACATTTCCTTTTCATCATTTTCCTTTTTATACATCAACCTACATATTTAATTTCGCATTGAAGCTCCACACCCGTTTTGCTTTTGACAACGGTTTTGATATGGTTCACCAGTTCTTTAACATCCTTTGCGGTAGCTCCGCCGTTGTTGACAATAAAGCCGGAATGTTTTTCGCTCACCTGCGCTCCGCCGATACTGACACCTTTCAGACCGCATTGCTCAATTAATGCGGCGGCATAATAGCCCTCAGGGCGTTTGAATACGCTTCCTGCACTCGGACGGTTCAGCGGCTGTTTTTTCTTACGCTTTTCCATGGTATCCTGCATAAGAAAGAAAATTTCATTTTTATTTTTTTCGCTAAGCTCAAAGGTCACGTCAAGGATAATATTTCCGCTGTCGGAATAGGCACTGTGCCTGTAGGAAAAGTCGTGTTCTTTACCGCTCAGTTCTTTGATTTCGCCGTTTTTGTCAAGATATCTTGATGATACGACAATATCCTTGATCTCTCCGCCGTAAGCACCTGCATTCATATAAACAGCACCGCCGACAGACCCCGGTATCCCCCATGCAAATTCCGCACCGCCAAGACTGTTGTTTTTAGCAAAAACGCATACCCCTGCCAGACTGACACCTGCACCGCAGCGGATGGTATTTGTCCCTGTCTGTTCGATCTCGTCAAATTCTCCCGAAAGCTTTATGACAACACCTCTGATACCGTCGTCGCTGACCAGCAGATTAGAACCAAGACCTACTATAAAATAATCCGTATTAAATTTTTTACAGGCGGCGATAATATTTTTCAGTGCCTGAATTGTTTTCACTTCACAGAAACAATCAGCATTTCCTCCGATACGGAAACTTGTGTGAAGGCTCATCGGCTCATCAAAATATACATCGGCATCCTGATTTTTCAATGTTTCGGCAAATTCCTTATTCATCATAATATGCTCCTAAATCATCATATGTGAGTTTATATCATTTCTTATCAGAAGTCAATTTCAGTCATATTCTCTTTTTCTTCTTCATCGGGATATTCCAGTCCCAAAGCGGCAAACAGTTCCCTTGCGGCATTATATCCCATCTTGCGCTGACGGTTGTTCATAGCGGCAACCTCAATGATAACGGCAAGATTTCGTCCGGGCTTTACGGGAATTGTAACGATTGGCACTTTGTTGCCGAGGATCTCCGTCATTTCGTTGCTCATACCCATTCTGTCATAAACCTTTTTATTATCCCAGTTTTCAAGGTTGATCACCATATCGATCTTCTGGGTCAGCTTGACAGAACCCATACCGAAAAGCCTTCTTGCATTGATAATACCGATACCTCTGAGTTCGATAAAGTGGCGGATATTTTCCGGTGCAGAACCGATCAGTGATGTATTGGATACTCTTCTGATCTCTACCGCATCATCTGCGATCAGACGGTGACCTCTTTTGATCAGCTCTATTGCATTTTCGCTTTTGCCGACACCGCTGTCGCCCACGATCAGCAGACCTTCACCGTAAACCTCCACAAGAACGCCGTGTCTTGTCACTCTCGGTGCAAGCTCCACGCTCATGAAGTTGACCAGTGCTGCCGAAACGGAGGAAGTCGGTTCGGGCGTTCTCAGCACAGGAATTTTGTATTTTTCTGCAGCGGACATCAGCTCACCGTAAGGAATAATATTTCTTGTCACAAGAATTGCCGGTGGCTGAAGGGCAAACAATCTGTCGATTACATGAAAACGCTGCTCTGAGCTGAAACGGTTCAGATAGCTGTTTTCCGTATTGCCGAAAAGGATGATTCTTGAGTTGTCAAAGAAGTCCAAAAATCCCGTCAATTCCAGTCCGGGCCTTGTGATATCCTTGGAATAGATCTGGATATCATCCGGGTTATGGGGCATATACGCAACATCCAGTGACAGCTGATCAATTATTTTTGTCAGGCTTACTGAAAATTTAGGTTCCATTCTTATACACCTACTCTCCATTTAATAATATTAATTATAACCTATTTTATTAATTTTTTAAAGAGTTTTTTATATCATATTACAATTTTTTTAGGAGTGTGGAGTTGTTCTCCCATTCAGGTTTTATCAGCTTCATCAAGTATCATTTCCAATTCATCCACGATATCGGATTTATCATGAGATATGAAGCGATATTTGTATGACTCTTGATTGTAAACAATATTAATATGAACCTTCAGTTCATAGGCATCATGTTCATAAGTTTGATTATAAAAACATGCTAAATTAATAATATCTTCCTGCAAATTATAAATCTTTTCAGCTGTTTCATAGGTATTTTCATGTGTTACCTCAATTTCTTTCATATCACACAGCTCTTGTTTATAATTAACCAGTGATGGAATAAAATCATCCGAACAAATTGAATAACCAATAGGATCAAAAGGCGTAAGAGACATACGTCCCCCTGATTTAACTTTAACTTCGTTGGCATAAAAAGTGATATTGGGATTATCGGCAGGATAGAAACGATATCCTTTGTTTTCATCATAATCAACATAGACAAAATCAGAGTTATACTTATAATGAAGTTGATTTTGTAAGTATAATGGTCTGTAAGCTCCGCTTATTATAAAAATAAGAACGGCAGCAAATACACTGACTAACACACAAACGACTATTATTATCTTTTTGGTTTTCGCTTTTCTTTTTTTCAGTTGTTTTTCAAGATAATATTCCGTATTATAGTTCATTTTAAATATGTCTCAAAAATATATCAATTCTGCCTGTTGCCTTCTTCACTGATCAATTTTTTCGTTGTCGGCATCAAAGGCTGCTATGGCTTGTTGGTATGCTTTGATCATACAGCGTGCCATATATTCGGCGGTAGTATTTTTCTGGCTGTGTCTGACGATTTTTTTCATACGCGATTTTTTTTCATCACTGAAAACAGAAAC
>CACYDD010000266.1 GCA_902773065.1 uncultured Ruminococcus sp.
TAAAATTCGTATTATCATAGTTAGAATCATTTACAGTGAAAACATCATCTGCTGCATCGTGTTTAAAAGCTCTCATATATCCGAGGTTTGTGATTTTGCCTGCGGGATCAACATCAGTATCAGTATAGTCAAACTTAAATAAAACATCTACATTAAAGCTTGTTTTATAATTTCCCTGAAAGCCTTTGATTTTTATATAAATAGCTTTTACACCATCATTAAAATCACCAAACCCATCTTTTGTATGGATATTGCTGAAATCTATGACGTTGCTTTCAGATGTATTGCCGCTGCCATAGTATCTGTAATCGCTGTCTGATAAGTCTTTTGTTGTATGATCTCCCATACGGGCAACAGTGGGTGTTTTATCAGTCGAATCATAGCCTACCTTTGAGATATAAATATCATAGTCATAGTTTCTGCCGTCAACCGGACCTACAAATCTTGTTATCTTATATTCTTTGCTGTCAAGCAGACGGAAACCACCATCCTTCATCAGAACTGTCAACCTGTCATCAGCAAGAATCATATCATACTGAGTATCCAAAGCCAGATGATCACCACTTACATCACCTGATGCAGAAGACGATGTAGTTTTATACGTTAAAGACCTTGCAGACGAAGATGTGCTTGCATTCATTACATACTGTCCGCCGATAGTAAAAGTTACCTTACCGTTATTATATATCTTTTTTGACAAAAGCTGGCTGCTGCTGTTATCGGGTCTTGAACCTTCATAAGTAGTACTTACACCCTTGTACACCTCATAAAGACTGGTTTTGGTTGAAGAAAAATTACCATTGTCAAAATGATATGAATAGTTTGAGATTTTTCCCTCAGCTTCATCATTCAGTTTTTCACCGGATACTAATTCTGGAGAACCATACCGATAAATCACGTTTTCATTTTCGTCAAGATAATGTACTGCCAAAAAAGACTCCACGACAGAATCCTTATCTGCCATATTTATAGGGAATGACAGATAAAACATATCCGAATTGAGAGCAGCGGATGGTTTATCCTCAAATCTGTAAAATCCCCAAACTGTTTCATCAGTGTACGGATCTTGGATTTGCGTAAGTGGGATAGAAACTCTTTCGCTCTTACCCTCATCATTTGTCTGATTGTACACTACCAGTATTTTCCCCATCTCTTCATCTGAGGGAGCATACGCCGGATTATTTTTATCTTTCACAGAAACCTTTACAAAATACGTATTAAGGTCTGCTGCTCGGGCTTTTTGGTTAAGAATAAATGATGTGTTATATTTATAGGTAATATATTGATTTTTATTCAGTGTTTCATCTTCATATTCATCATATCCGAGCTCCTGTCTTTCAAGATGGATATTGTAGTAATCCCTTGTCGTATTACATTTAAATTCGATTGGTGTCATTTTCGTATTTTCCCAAGAGGAATCTGTACAGAGAGAAAAGACCGGATTTTCTTTCAATGAAAAATTGGTTGAACAATTCCGTCCTGTTATCTGCCATAGCATTGTAAAACCGCCCGCAAGAGGTTCATTAGCAGGAAAAGTCACTGCATTTGTAAAAACATAACAGCTATTCTCCATATCATATGTACAATTCCAATCAGAACCCGCATTATCTGCGGCAGTTATTGCTTTAAAGGGTGCACCGCTGCGTTTTACAACGCCTATATCCGGAATAGTAAATTTGACTGTTCCGGCAGGATAGCTTTGCGTCATTGCATAAACGGGCACATAATAGTTCACCGTAAGCTTTGCATTATTTATTTGGTTATTGTCAAGATTCCACGAAAGAGTGTTCGAGTTGTTCCCGTTATCCCAAAATGTTCCGACAGACCATCCCCGGAGAGTATCTCCTTCATATGTTTTCTCCTCGTCCGCTGATACATAGAAATTCATTCCGTTGAATATAAACAACAATGCAAGCATAAACGATAATAATCTTGTTTTGATGTTAATTTGAGTTTTCATATTCTCAGCCTCCTTAATGCAATAACAAAAAACACTTTATTTTATTGACATTATGTAATAAAATTCCTCGTAGAGAGTAATAATTTATATATTATTTCATTATAAGTATAACCCCTTTTTTTGTCCTTGTCAACATTCACTATTCTTCAAAAAGCTGTACATTTTTGTCATTTAGTTGGTTTCGTATTTTCGGGTCAGAATCATTGTTGGCACGAACACAAGAATATAGTAAAATAAAACTTGCAAAGCGATCAGCCTACAGAAAAGCGGCAGTCCCCGAGATTATATCAAAGGGGGCAAAATACTTTATAAAAGCCCCCTGATGAAAGAGGGGTGGGTGTATGAGTACATATAGTGAGCTTATGCAGACTATTAATGTCATCATTACCATCGCCGGTTTTATTCTTAACTTCGTTAAGGTTTACCACGATATAAAAAGAAGTAACCGCCGGTCTCACAAACTAAGCGGTTACTCTTTGTAACTATCTTAGGGAACTGCCGTAGTTGGCTGGTCACCTTGCTTCTATTTATATTATAGTGCTTTTTTGTGGATTTGTCAACCACTTTCCCAAAAAATCACCCCCAACACAGCTGCCATTTCAGTAGTCGTGCCGGAGGTGAGTGTGTTTATTTAGTTGTCTGTTTTTGATACTTTGTTAGTAGTTTCGGAATTTATCATTCAAATATTCTGTACATCTTTGTCGAAATATGATATAATAACAGTGTTACCGCCTCCTATACAGGTACGGAAGGGAGGTCGCAGCTATGGATCGTTTACATCCTTTTGCCTACTTGTATTCTACCATTTTTCCGCAGGCTTGTCAACATCCATTTTCAAAACCCCCGGCACACCGTGTTTATCGGTCTGTCGGGGGTTCTTGTTTTTATGTTGTGCGTTGCCACCTTGTAGAGGTGGGGTTATGGTTTATTAGGCAGTTGCAGTCCAAGTTACAAAGTTGATTTCCTCCTGGGCACCATCATCTCTTGCACCTGTTGCGCCGCCTGTAGCTGCTGTATCCTTCCAAGACTCACCTGCACCAGCCTTGATTGCAGTATCAAGTTCTTTTCCATCCTGATCGAATGTAACCTGAACAGAATCAAGATGTACATTAAGGTCAAAATCAAAGGCAAGATAAGCCTTATTAGTAACACCCTCATAAAGTTTTACCTGATCTACAAGTTTAGATGAGGTGTCACCTGCTTCAAGGTCATTATTGTAGTAGAACTTAAGATTACTTGCATCATAAACAGAGTCAACTTCATTAATGCCAGTAAATGTTGCTGTTGTTGTACCGCCAATCGGTGTCCATTTTTCTTCATCACCACTTGTAACATATTTCTTAACATTACCAAGTGAAATTTCAACAACTATATCCTCATCAGCTGTAAATTCTGTATCCTCACTCTTGTTATATACTGCATAAATCTTATCCTTAGCAGCATTTGTATACCATTTAAGTGCGTTAGCAGCCAATTCCTGATACTTTGCATTATACAGTTCCAAATTAGCAGAAGGCTCAACCTTTGTAATGTTACCATCAACAAGTGTTACTTCAATCGGATTTGCATAAGTACCTGTACCTTTACCGTTTTCTACATCTTGTGCGGGTGCACCAGATTGTGCAGGCAGAGCACCCTTAACAGCATAATCAGAAGCAGTACCATTAGTATTCAGTGCATAGAAATTTGCCTTTCCATACTTATCTGTTTCATTATAGCCTTGCATATAGTAACCACTAAATTCAACATTAGAAGAACTATTCAGATTTACTCCACTTTCGTTACGCAAGAACAGATAAAGACCATTTGTCATAGGAGTAAAGCTTTCAAACTCAACATCCTTAAGGCTTGTAGTTGCTGATGTATTATTGGGTACATAAACAACATCTGTGTAAGTTCCTGTATTGCCAGAAGTAGAGATAACGGTTACAGGATCAGTTTTTGCAACGCTCAAAACACCGCCTGCAATTGTTGCAGGCTTACCATCTTCTCGTGCTGTACTATCCGGAACAACCATTACAAGAGTTCCTGCCGGAATGACAACATCTTCAAGAACAGCTGCTGCATCATCTTTTGCTACATAAGTTTGAAGCTTTGTTTCCTCTTTAAGAACATAAGAATACTGTGCATTAGCAGGAGCATAAGCAAGACGACCACTCTGCATTGCCTGTACTTCAGAATACGGTCCGGATACCTCTCCAGCATAACCATACTTGTCACCACTTGCAGCTGCATGGGGGTTAATGGTTTGTGTCTTGTCAAGTGTCTTAAAGTATGTTTCACCATCCCTTGAAAGCTTAGTTAATCCCATACCTTTAAGATTTGTATCTGCAACATCTGTAGCACCTGTAAGCACATTTTCAGTGTTCCACTGAGCATTAGAGTTAACTGTGGTTTGCTTCTGAAGTAATCTCATATTACCATCAAGATACATTCTAACAAAAGCGTCGACATTGCCTGTGTTAACAGCAGAAACGTCTTTGTTAATTTCCTGTCCGGGAACCCAGTTCTCCGGCGGTGCAAAGTTCTCGGCGATTGCTACGCCATATTCAGCACTTGCTGAAAGTCGGTTGGTAACTTCATCCTTAGAGGTGAACCACGCGAATGTAGAACCTGCTACAATGAGTGCCGCAAATATGCAGGACACAGCCAGCACTTTTCTTTTTCTTTTGTTTTTCTTATTCTCTGACATAATATATTCTCCTTTTCAATAAATTTTTTCTTACAGCCAGACAGCTGCTATGACAAAATGTCATTCGTTTTTTTCGCTGTTTGCTTCACCTGCACCTTCGGTAGCATCAAGTTTCCGGTCATCGTCTTCCGCCTTAAAATATCTTTTCAGCAAATAAATGAATACGATAATCATCACTGTAATAGCTACAATATAATACCACCTGAGCTGTACAAAACGAATAATGTACCCAAGCTTAGGTATTCCGAACACAACCTTTCCTATTACTCTGTCTTCATCTATAAGAAAACTGTCTTCAGAATCGTTCGCATCACCTTTTGTTCTGAAGCAGGTAACGCCGGTATCCTCATAATTTTCAATTTTTTCGGTAACACGGTGAGTAAGATAGGCTTCACTGTCAGCGGAAGGGTTAAATGTAATGACATCGCCTGTATTGATCGTATCCGAATCTTCGATATGTACAAAAACGACATCTCCTACTTCATAACTCGGTGACATAGAAGGCGTCAGAACCGTATAATACCGATACCCGAAAATAGATTTCGTTGGTGAAGCGTCAAAGGCAAACAGCACTGCCCCGATCAGGATGCAGGCAGACAGCAGATAAACAAACACTGTACTTAATATATTGAAAATGCGTGCCGCCACAGAAACTTCTGCGTTTTTTTCATCCTGAGTTGTTTCTTTCACTAAAATTACAATCCCCCCTCCTTTCCGACATAGTCATCAACTGATGTATAATCACCTTTAAACTACAAAAACCCACCCCGTAAGTAGTATAGAATATATACTATAGTATAGTTAAATATCCTATTTATTTAGAGTAGGCCTGTTTGAAAAATATGTAATTGTAGCAAGAGTACAATTACACCTTCTTTATTTTATTATACAAGTTCAACTTAATTTTGTCAACCATTTTATTGTTTATTTCCAGGGCAGCCGCATGAAACTACGTGAAAAAATCGTATATTTTGTATAAAAATAAGCATGATATTTTCGTGTTAGAGTAATTACCGTTTTGATTATTTATATTTTTAGTGAAAAATAGTTAGTTTAGAAATAAATTGTCACAACTTCTGTGTTGTGATTTTCTTAATATAGGATTAAGATTTACAA
>CACYDD010000267.1 GCA_902773065.1 uncultured Ruminococcus sp.
AGAGAGTTGATGCCTAAGCATCACGGCTCTTCACACCGTTCTATTCATGGGAAGAATTTTATAATTCTTCCCATTCTTTATTCTGTATTGATCCTTGGATTGTCAGCAATGATCATTATTCCTAATGCAATGCGGTTCTATAACATGGCAAGTTTGTTTTTCTCGGATTCGGAAGTGGATTTTTCAACAGGTTATGACAGTATTTATGTGCCTGTTTCGGATGGTCTGGAAGAGGAAAGTAGTTCAGAACAGCCAAAAAAAGAAACAAAGAAAACAGTTCCGCTTTCGGAAATATTGATGCCGCATTACGGAGAACAATTCGGTGAACTGATTATTGAGGACTGCCAGGTCAAGGCAAACCTTTTCTGGGGTGACGGAGATGTTCAGCTTGACAACGGTGTGGGAGTTTTTAACGGAAGTTTCATACCCGGATATGGAAAAACGATTATGGTGGCAGGCCATAATGTGACATATTTCAACGGTCTGAAATATGCAGAAAAAGGACAGAAAGTTCTTATCAGAACAAGTTATGGAAACTATACCTATGAAATTACCGATATACAGGTAAAGGACAGTCAGGACAGTTCCGCTTATGATCTGAAAGCCGATAAGGAAAATCTGATCATGTATACTTGTTATCCTTTTGATGAGATCGGACTTACGCCCAACCGATGCTTTGTGTATGCAAAGTTTGTTTCGGGACCGGTAATAGATAAAAAAAGTTAAGGAAGGTGCAGTATGTCTGAATCTAAGAAAAAAGGAAACGATAAAGTAAGAGCATTCGTATTTGCTGTGGTTGCATTTTTTCTCGCCTGTATCCTGTTTCTGCTTTCGGCCTGTATTACACTGCGACTTACTTTTTTTTCAAATGATTATATGAAACAGGTCATGGCAGAGCACGAATATTATAATCAGGTGAAAGATGAACTGAAAACAAAGCTCACCAGTCTGTCTCATGCAAGCGGACTGAATGAGGAATTTGTGGATAATTTTGTTGACAAGCTGGATCTCAATCAGGAAATCAATAATTATGTTGACGCATTTTATAACAGTAATTCGACTCTTATAGATACGATAACATTTAAACAGAAATTCAGAGCAGCTATAGATGAATATGTTGAAGAACAGAATATCGAAAAGAGTAAGGTTTCTGAATCAGCTGTTGAATACCTTATGAATGAGGCAACCGAAATCTATCAGAATGAAATCAGTATCCCGTTCTTTTCTGTGGCGGCTAATTATATTAATAAGCTCAGCACACCACTCAATATTGTAATGTTTGGTCTGGCTGTTGCTGCATTGGTTCTGTGTGTGATCATATATTTTACAAGCAGCTTCAAGCACAGAGCTTTTCGGTATTTCAGCTATGCGTTCGGAGGTGCAGCAATCAGCTGTGCGGTGATTCCGTCTGTTGTGTATATTTCAGGGTTTATTGAAAAAATTAATATCTCAACACGTTCGCTTTACAATCTGTTTGTGAATTATTTTAATGGAGCATTTGCCTATTTCTGGTTCTTTGCAGCAGCATTTCTGATTATTTCAGCTGCATCGTTCTTTGTGTTCAAAAGAAAGCATGATAAACTTGTAAAGGGACATCATTAAAAAATAGTCGGGAAGGTCAATGCCTTCCCGTTTTTTATTTATCAGAGTAGCGTTAAAAATATTGATTTTGTATTGGTTTTGGAATATAATTAAGTTGAATAATATTGAAGTGAGGATTATGATTATGAAAACTGAAGCAGAAAAATTCTTTGATTTTATAAACGGCAAAACAATCGCACTCTGCGGTATCGGAGGAAGCAACCTTCCGCTGATTCGTCTTTTCAAAAAGTATGGTGCAAATGTTCTCGCCTGCGACAAAAGAGAGCGTGAGACTCTTGGCGAAAATGCGGAGCTTGCCGAGCAGTACGGTGCAGAACTCAGACTTGGTGAGGGATACCTTGATGATCTGGATGCAGATATCATTTTCCGTACTCCCGGCATGAAATACTATATGCCTGAACTTGTCAAGGCAAGACAGCAGGGAACGGCAGTGACAAGCGAAATGGAGGTCTTTTTCGACCTTTGCCCCTGTAAGATCATTGCTGTAACAGGCAGCGACGGTAAAACAACAACCACTACCATAATCTCGGAAATTCTGAAGGCTCAGGGATATACCGTACATCTCGGCGGCAATATCGGCAGACCGCTCCTTCCTGATATTGAAACCATTGGTTTCGATGATATCGCTGTAGTGGAGCTGTCAAGCTTCCAGCTGATCTCGATGCGGAAAAGCCCCGATATTGCTGTTGTGACCAACCTCGCTCCGAATCATCTTGATATTCATAAGGATATGCAGGAATATATTGATTCCAAGAAAAATATTGTACTTCACCAGAATGCATTCGGCAAAGCTGTGCTGAATCTTGATAATGAAATTTCCTATTCTTTTAAAGATGAAGTAAGAGGAAGTTTGTATCTTTTCTCACGCAGAAGCAAGGTCAAAAATGGTGCGTATCTGAGTGATGACGGAAAAATCATCATGTCGGAATATGGCAGGGAAACTGAAATTATGGATGCCAAGGATATTAAGATCCCGGGTCTGCATAATATTGAAAACTATCTTGCTGCGATCAGTGCGGTATGGGGATTGGCAACAGCAGAAACGATAAAGAAAACTGCCGAAAGCTTCGGCGGCGTGGAACACAGGGCAGAACTTGTCAGAGAGCTTGACGGCGTAAAATACTATAACGATGCGATTGGCACAAGCCCGACCAGAACCGTAAAGGGAATGTTGTCACTGTTTGAGCAAAAAATTATACTGATCGCCGGCGGTTATGACAAGAAAATTCCTTATGACGAAATGGGAAAGGTTGTTCCCGATACCGTAAAGGTGCTGATTCTTTTCGGTGCAACCGCCGATAAAATTGAAGCATCAACAAAAGCAGCATCGTCCTACAGCGAAAATAATCCGAAAATCATCAGAGTCAGCAATATGGAAGAAGCTGTGAAAACTGCAAGAGAAAATGCCGTTGCGGGTGATATCATATCTATGTCACCTGCCAGTGCAAGCTTTGATATGTACAAGAATTTTGCCGAGAAAGGTCTTCATTTCAAAAAAATCGTCAATGAATTGAAGTGAGGAGTTACTATGTGTAAATTATTTGACAGATAGATGGAACAAATAAGCGTCAATAGTGGGCGGAGAGAAATCGGTATCCCTTACTGACAAGAAGCAACCCACGCACCGAAAGAGGTGCTATCGTGATCCGTAAAATGACCGAGCGTGGATTGAAATAAGGCAACTGTTACAAAAACCATCAGTGAGCTCATTACAAGCTATGGTTTATCAGAAGAAAAGGCTGCTCAGAAAGTGGAGCAGTACTGGAATGTAGTATAAAAATAAAAGCCGCCGATACCCTTGGCTGACGGACGGCGGCTTTTTGATTGGGAGGAAAGATTTTGGAAACCAAAGAAATTTTAAAGGTACTTTGTACCGAAAAAGGGATTTCGGGCAGAGAAAATGAATTGTTTGAAACGATTTCAGCTTTGCTTGCAGATAAAGCCGAACTAGGACGTATGCCCAACGGCAATATCATAGCTGAATTGGGAAATGCGGAATCGAATTACATGATCATGCTGGATGCACATATTGACAGAATCGGGCTTATCGTTACCTATATTGACGATAACGGATTTATTAAGGCGGAGCCTGTGGGAGGAATTGACCTGCGTGCTTTGCCGACAAGTGCCGTGACCATTAAGGGTACATATGCTACTGATATCACTGAGGATATTACAGGCATTGTTTGTGCGATGCCGCCGCACCTTACCAAAAAGGAAGAGGGGCTGACTCGTGACAATATCTGGATCGACACAGGGCTTCCGGCTGATGTCGTAAAAGATATGGTAAATCTTGGAGACAGCATTATTGTAAAGAGCGAATTCCGTGAATTGCTGAATCATATGGTAACGGTTTCTGCACTTGACAACAGAGCAGGCTGTGCGGCACTTATCAAATGCGCAGAGCTTTTGCAGGAAAAGGAATTGCCGTGCAAAGTATCACTGGTTTTTTCTTCTCAGGAGGAAACAAACGAAAGCGGAGCAAGAACTGCCGCGTTTGAGGTTTCGCCAGATGAAGCTATTGTTGTCGATGTGGGATTTGCAAAGCAGGACGGTGTACCGAATGAAAAAAGCGGTGCGGTCGGCTGCGGTGCTATTATTAGCATTGCACCGGTTCTGTCAAAAACGATATCGGATAAATTGACAGAAATTGCAGGACAACTGGAAATTCAATGTGATTATGAGGTTGATGGCGGCGGAACAGGAACAAATGCCGACGGAATCGCTGTTTCAAAAGGCGGAGTTCCTTGTGGTGTGCTTTCCATCCCTGAAAAGAATATGCACACACAAACGGAAACTGTATCAACGGATGATGTTGACAGTGTGGCAAAAATTCTTGCGAAATATATTCTGAGGGGAGGTATTCAGAATGCTTGATTTTACACTTCTTGAAAAACTGTGCAGAGCAGGAGGTATTTCGGGTGACGAAGGTGAAGTACGGAATATCATCCTTGAAGAGATACGCCCTTATGCGGATGAAATGAAAACAGATGGTTTAGGAAATGTGATCGTATTCAAAAAGGGAAAAACAAAACCCAAAAAGAAACTGATGCTTTCTGCTCATATGGACGAGGTAGGTTTTATTGTTACCGATATTACCGACAAAGGACAGTTGAAATTTGCCTGTGTCGGAGGAATCAATGACAGTGCGGTATTTGCAAAACAGGTATTTGTGGGAAAAAATAAAATTCCCGGTGCGATAAGCTGTAAGCCTGTTCATGTACTGAAAGCTGACGAAAAGGGCAAGAATCCGCCTGCCGAATCATTGACTATAGAAATCGGTGCAAAAAGTAAGGAAGAAGCATTACAGTATGTTTCTCTCGGTGACAGCGTAATTTTCGACAGTCCTTATGAAAATCAGGGTGGAAGAATTATCGGTAAGGCAATAGACGACCGTTTCGGCTGTCTTGTGCTGATTGAAATGATAAAGTCAGAGTTGCCGTTTGATATGCATTTTTTATTCTGCGTGCAGGAGGAAATCGGACTGCGTGGTTCAACAGCGGCAGCATATACTGTAAATCCTGACAGTGCCATTGTCATAGAAGCGACAACAGCGGCAGATTTGCCCGGAGCAGAGGGAGAAAAGAAGGTTTGCAGTGTCGGCGGCGGTGCAGTGGTATCGTTTATGGACAGGGCAACGATTTATGACAAGGGATATTACGATCTGGCAATGGACATAGGCTCAGAGAAAAATATTGCCGTCCAGACCAAAACGATGATTGCAGGCGGTAATGATGCAGGTGCGATTCACCGCAGCAGAGGGGGCGTACGTACCATAGCGGTATCTGTTCCGTGCCGTTATCTTCATTCTTCGTCAAGCCTGATTTCCGTATCGGATGCGGAGGCAGTTTATGAAATTGTCAAAGAATTGGCAGCAGCGATCATCAAAAACGAAACATGATTTATTATGCAGACAAAAACGAAAAGAAACATATTTCTGCTATAAAAGCATTGTGCAGTGAAAGCAGTGTGACAGCGTGTAGAATCAAGAGCTTGTATGAAAGTTACGGGCAGTATGGTCTGGCGCAGTTCTGGGTACAGTATGACAGTGACGGAAAAGCTGTTTCCACATTAAGCAGATACGGCGGTGATATGACGATTTACCTGACCGAAAATTCGGATACAGAAGAACTGAAAGATTTTATCACTGTTGTCGGAGCGGCAAGTGTGACAAGTGAAAAGCTGATATATGAAAGCAGTAAAAGCGGTGTCATCATGCGACTTACGGATAGGAAAAAACTGAAATTCTGCAATACGGATACAGAGTATGAATTTGCACCCTCACTTCCGGAGGTTTACCGGCTTTTGAAACAGTGCAAAGGTGACGGTTTTGCTGTTCCGGAATATGAGGATTTTCTGCTTGATACTTCCCACAGACTGCGGCACAGTACAGCTTTGTGCTGTGCTGTTGTCAGGAACAATGAGCCGTTGGCGTTTGCTATGACGGCGGCCTTGAGTGAAAAAACAGCAGTGATCGGAGCGGTATGCACTCACCCCGACCACAGAAGAACAGGTCTGGGTGCTGAATGTGTGTCAAAACTGATACAGCAGCTGAACGGCAGAGAAATACTGATTATGAGAGAACAGAACCGGAACGAGCAATTTTACAATTCTCTCGGTTTTGAAAATGAAGGAAAGTTTTATCAGGAGATATGGAAAGATGAAAAATAATTTTTTTGACATTTCAAAAGAAATAGCGGAGTTTGGTGCAAAGGCAGAAGCAAAAGCAAAAACATATTTTGAGAGAACGGACGAAATTACAGAATTCAATCAGCTGAAAATGCTCAAAGCGTTTCAGAATGCACGAGTCAGCGAAAGCTGTTTTACCCCCTCGACGGGTTATGGTTACGGCGACAGGGGCAGAGAGGTATTAGATCAGATATTTGCAGAAGTTCTTGATACAGAAGATGCACTTGTCCGTCACAATTTTGCCAGCGGAACACATACACTCACAGTGGCATTGTTCGGTGTACTCAGACCGGGCGATACGATGGTTTCCGTTACAGGAGTACCATATGACACATTGCAGGGCGTGATTGGTCTGGGCGGCGAAAGCAGCGGTTCATTAAAGGAATTCGGAATCCGTTATGAGCAGGTTGACCTTTTGTCTGATGGAAGCGTTGATTATGAGGGAATCAAAAAGACAGTCAAGCCTGACACAAAAATGGTATATATCCAGCGTTCGAGGGGATATTCTCTTCGTCCGACATTGCTCATCAGTGATATTAAAAAAATTGCGGCACTTGCCAAAAGTATTGCACCGGATTGTATTGTCATGTTGGACAACTGCTACGGTGAATTTGTGGAAACAGAAGCACCGGGAGCATATGTTGATCTGATGGCAGGTTCGCTGATCAAAAATCCCGGCGGCGGTATTGCGCCCACAGGGGGATATATTGCAGGCAGAAAAAAATTGGTGGAGGACTGTTCCTACCGACTTACCACGCCGGGAACAGGAAAAGAGATCGGCTGCACACTGAACCAGAGCAGAGAATTGTTTATGGGCGCATTCAATGCACCGCACGTAACGGGAGAGGCTTTGAAAACCGCAATATTTGCAGCGGCACTGTTTGAGCTGCTGGGATTTGAGGTAACACCAAGCTTTGAGGAAGTAAGGGGAGATATCATTCAGGCGATTCTTCTCGGCAATGAAGAGCGGTTAATTAAATTCTGTCAGGGAATACAGGCGGCTTCTCCCATTGATTCCTTTGTTACGCCCGAACCGTGGGATATGCCCGGTTATGACAGCAAGGTCATTATGGCGGCAGGTGCATTTACGCTTGGTTCATCCATAGAGCTTTCTGCTGATGCACCGCTTCGTGAACCGTATGCAGTATGGATGCAGGGGGGACTGAATTTCCACAGCGGAAAAACCGCCGTTCTGCTTGCGGCCGAGAAAATGAAAGGTTTAGGGTAATGAAAAAAGCAGTCAATACAGCGGCACTGGCTGGAATTTATTGTTTGTGTGCAAATTTTGTGCTGAGTCTGACAATAAGCAAATTTGGCATGACAGACGAAACAGGCAGACTGTTATCATTGGGACTGATTACTCTTTTTACCATGCTGCCGCCGTCCCTATTGTATTTTTTGAATTGGAAAGATACCGACTTGTTTCACGATGAGAAAAATGAAAAGTGCAGAAGTATACCCGAAACCATACCAATCATATTTTGGGGCTTTGCGATATGTGCGGCATTGAATTTTGTGATTTCTTTGCTTTCCGACCTTGTTTCAAATCAGAGGGATGTGTCGTCAGGTGTTTTGTTTCATGATGTTCAGGTGTTTTTAACAGCTGTATTGACGGTAGGCATTTTGCCGGCGGTATGTGAAGAACTTCTGTTCAGAAAATGTATTTTCGGGGCATTAAAAAAGTTTGATGAATTACTTGCGGTGCTGATTTCTGCCTTGATTTTCGGAATGTTACATTCAGGAATCACAAGCATGAGCTTTGCGTTTTTGTCGGGAATCGTTCTTGGCTTTGTCCGCATCTATACAGGACGGTTTTGGGCGGCAATAGCGGTTCATTTGCTGAATAACCTTCTGGCACTGGGAACAGCGGCTGTCGGTGTATTTATTTCGCCTGAAATGAAAAGCATTGTTTTTTATGTTTTAGGTATTGTGGGAATCGTTTTCACTGTGACCGGTTTCATAATGTTAAAAGCAAGAAACATAAAATTGTATCAGGCAAAAGAAGGCGGCAGGCATTTAACGCAAACAATCAAAGAATGTCCAGCATTGTGGGCATATTTCCTGCTTGCGGTTGTGATGAAAATATTCTGAGGTGGATTTAATGACAGAAGAGGAAAGACTCATGCGCCTTGCGATTGAGCAGGCAAAAAAAGCATATGAAATTGATGAAGTACCGATCGGTGCGGTCGTTGTCAAAGACGGAGAAGTTGTCGGAGCAGGCTTCAACAAGCGTGAAACAGGCAAAAATGCCCTGTATCATGCCGAATTGGCGGCAATCGATGAAGCATGCAAAAATCTTGGCGGCTGGCGGCTTTGGCAGTGCGACCTCTATGTTACCTTAGAGCCGTGTCCGATGTGTGCAGGCGCAATTATCAATTCAAGGCTCAAAAAAGTCGTTTACGGCTGTGAGGATTACAAAGCAGGCTCAGTCAAATCTGTCATCAACTTGTTTGACCTTCCCTATAATCACAAGCCCGAATATATCAGCGGCGTTTTAGCGGAGGAATGTTCCTCTCTGCTTACCAACTTCTTCAAAGAACTGAGAAAGAAAAAATCAGGAATAAAGAATGCGGATTGAGGAATTGTTCGGCGGCTTTTCACTGCTTTACGGATAAAATCATTCGCACCTCAGTATTTAAGCCAAAAAATAAATTTTTCTTGACAAAATCGTCCACAAATGTTATAATTTTTAAAGATTCGCACTTCTGCACAAAAATTCAGTCTGAAAAACGCATGAATACTGCGTTTTTATTAATGGATTTTGGTCGGGTAACAACCCACATGCCCCATAGGGGACGGAAAGCAAATCCGGATACATGGGGAACATTTGAAGAGGGTAACAACCCACATGCCCCATAGGGGACGGAAAG
>CACYDD010000268.1 GCA_902773065.1 uncultured Ruminococcus sp.
CGCTTCCGCGAAGTGACCGATACGGCATTTTGCCATGACCGGAATGGATACGGCAGCCTGGATTCCCTTGATCATTTTCGGGTCGCTCATTCTTGACACACCGCCTGCTGCACGAATATCGGCAGGAATTCTTTCCAGTGCCATAACCGCCGCCGCACCTGCTGCTTCTGCGATTTTTGCCTGTTCAGGAGTAGTAACATCCATGATTACGCCGCCCTTGAGCATCTGAGCAAGATTTTTGTTTAATTCATACCTGTTTTCTGACATTTCAATCAATCCTTTACTTATAAAATCAATAGGTTTACTATGATTATACCACAAACTGTACATATGTAAATATACAGTTTTTATAAATTTCATAAGTACAGTTTTGCATTATAAAATGATTTCAGAAAAAGTTTTAATTTCTTTTGTCTTGCTGTTGTGCACACCTATAATTTTTTCCATCCAGATCATGTCGTACCATCTGTTGAATTTATAGCCGCATTTCGTAAATTTTCCGACAGTCCGATATCCCAGATGAGCATGAAATTCCGCACTGTTATTGGTCAAATATTCATCTTCCTGCTCTGTATAACCGATACATGCATAAAGGTTAAGTATTCCCATCCGTTTTAATATTTCTTCCAGTTCACGATAAAGCCTTCCCCCGATACCGCCTTTCCGTAAATTATGGTCAACATATACCGTAAGCTCTGCCGACCAGTCATAGGCGGCTCTTCCGACAAATGCTCCTGCATAGGCATAGCCCACGATCTTACCGTCAAGTGCTGCCGCAATATACGGATATTTTTCAAGCGTATGATGAATTCTTCTTTGAAACTCTGTAACAGTCGGAACATCATATTCAAAAGTAATTGCCGTAGTCCGCACATAGTATTCATAAATTTTAAGAAGCTCCTCTGCATCCGCTTCCGTTACAGTACGAATTATGATTTCAGGCATACATTTTCATTCCCTTCCGAAGAAATAAAAAAATTCACCGACGAGCCATCAGTTTCCATTCACATATATATTCTCTACTATCACCGCTCTTTGTACCTTTGACTTTAAAACCACACTTCAAATTTTATATTGAAACGCGGCGATAAACTTGTCTATTGTACTCAGAGCGAACGAATGGTAGCAAATTGACAGCGGAGGAACTCCGCTGCGAATTGAAACCGGCTGCTCGCCGGAAGGAGCAAAAATATGTACTTTTAATTTAATTCAACAGGAATCACTGCTCCGTCATAAGTATCTTCAATATACTTTCTTGTATCATCTGACTGGAGTGCTTCCACAAGCTTTTTGATTGCTTCGTTGTCCTTGTCCTCTTTTCTTACAGCAACAATATTTGCATACGGATTATCTTTTGCACTTTCGCTGAAGAGTTTATTGGATGTGATCTTTGCTTCAAGAGCCTTGTTTGTGTTTGTGATAAAGAAATCATAATCAGCCTTTGTCGGAATGATCTGAGCAGAATCCTGCTCGATGATCTCAAGGTTCTTTTTATTGTTGGTAATACTCTTTACATCTGCACTGAGTGTGTCTTTAACATTCGGGTCAAGTTCAATGAAACCTGCATCTTCCAGAATTCTGAGTGCTCTGTATTCGTTTGTACCATCGTTCGGGATAGAAACCTTTGCACCATCAGGAATTTCATCAGGTGTTTTGTATTTGTCAGAATACGCTGTAATAGGCTCAACATGGATATCGCCTGCACTGACAAGATCCCAGCCGTTGACCTCGTTTTCGGAATTCAGATACGGAAGGTGCTGGAAGAAATTGAAATCGATCTCGCCGTTTGCCAGTTTCTCGTTTGTTGTGGAATCAGCCGCTGTAGAAACAAGCTCTACATTCACGCCTTCTTCTTTCAGCTTCGGAATGACATAATTGATCAGCTCCGAATGAGGTGTCAGGTCTGTAATACCCTTGATCGTTACCGTTTCTGTGCTGTCGCCGGTGGAATCATCATCTGCATTTGTATCGGTATCAGCAGCAGAAGCCGCTGTTGATGTCTGCGTATCACCCGTTGAAGCAGAACCGCTGTCTGAATTTCCACAGCCTGCAAAGGAAGCAACGGCAAGAGATGCCGCAAAAATCAGTGACCATACCTTCAATGTTTTAAAACTACCAACCTTATTCATGTTTCATTTCTCCTTTTTCTTTTAAAAATTCATTCATACAAGACCTCTGCGTTTGAGAAGTCTTTTTGATATCAGATTTCCCGCTCCCTGAACCGTCATAACAATGACAATCAGTATGTAAATACAGGCAAACAGCTTATCATGCTGAAAACGCTGATAACCATATCTTACTGCGATATCACCGATACCGCCTGCACCGAAATTACCTGCCAGTGCCGTCATGGATATCACAGTGATCACCGCTGTTGTAAAACCTCTGATCAGAGAGGGAAGTGTTTCGGGAATAATGACCCGGAAAATAATCTGTGCATTCGTACTGCCAATCGATTTGGCAGCGTCAATTTTTCCCTTTGAAATTTCAAGCAGACTGCTTTCGACAATTCTCGCATACATGGGTATACAGCTTGCCGCAATGGCAATAATACAGGAATTGCTTCCGTAGGACTGACCGAAAATCAGTCTTGCTACAGGAATCATGAGTATGATCATGATCATCTCAGGAAGCGACCTCAGTACATTAATAAACCAGCCTGAAATAGTATAAGGGATTTTGAGAGGTATCAGACCGTCAGGGTTCAGTGCTGTCAGTAATATTCCTAAAACAATACCACCAAGCAGCATGATGACCGAAGATAATAATGTCATATACAGCGTATCCAGAACGGACGGCAGTATTTCCTGCCATATTTCCCACGAAAACGACCCTAAGAAAACCTCCCAGAAAGAATAATTTAATAAACTCATTATAAACCACCTTTATTCGACTTTGCGAAAAACTGCCCCCACACATCATTATGCATTATGAATTATGCATTATGAATTATGCATTATGCATTGAATTATATTCCTTCGCCGTCTTTGAGTTCAGGCTGCTGAAGCTCGAAAAATACTTTGGCGAAAAGCTTGCCGGTGTGGCTGTGGGGGTTACGGAATATCTCGCGGACATAACCCGATTCAATGATCAGACCGTCCTGAAGAACAGCCATTCTTTCACAGGAATACCGGATCGCATCAAGCTCGTGAGTAATCATCATGATCGTAATACCTTTTTGCTTGTTGATCTCTTTCATCAGATCCAGTATCTGGAGTGTTGTGTTGGGGTCAAGTGCCGATGTTGCTTCGTCACTGATAAGAAGATCCGGATCATTGATCAGTGCCCTTGCAATACCGACCCTTTGCTTCTGTCCTCCCGAAAGACCGCCGGGGTAGGCACCCAGCTTTTCAGTCAGTCCCACAAGTTCTGCCGTTTCACGTACTCTTTTGTCGATCTCATCTCTTTTTACACCGCATATTTTCAGCGGGTAGGCAATATTTTTATAGACTGTTTTTGCTTCAAAAAGATTGAAGGTCTGAAAAACAACGCCTATTTTTTTTCTTGCCTGCAAAAGCTCTTTTTTGGAAAGACTTAAAATATCCGTATCCCCTACGGTGATCTTACCGCTGTCGGGTGTTTCCAGTCGGTTGATACAACGGGCAAGTGTTGATTTTCCTGCGCCGCTGAAACCAATGACACCGAATATTTCTCCCTTTTTGATCGACAAGTCAACGCCCTTTAACACTTCCAGTTTATGACCGTGTACTGTAAAGGATTTATGCAAACCCTCAATTTCAACATAATTACTCATCGTGAAATCATTTCAATCCCTTCATTTTTTGTTCCTTCCTTTTTTTATTCAAATGGCATATCTTCGCCGACAAAGCGGAGTGCCTCCGCCGTCAATTACGCTCCTAAGTTCCTGCACTACTCAACTATATTGCCGCGAATCAAATCTATAACTACCAGCAAACTGCCGACAGACATTACACATCATATAACATCACCACTTTCAACAACTCAATCATTGCTGAGCTTTATTGTGTCTCTAATTATAATCTCTATTTCTGTAAAAATCAATTACAGGAAAATTATCAAATGTTATAACTCAAATCAATAACCAGAATAGGTATGTATTCAATCAGCTTGGGTTTTGCAGATAAATGCCAAGCTGGTTGATATATTCCTCCCCGATCTGTGTCGGCAGTGAACCTTCCTTTACAATGTAACCGATAGACATAACGGTATTGTGGTTTTCCTCGTCCTCACGAAACGGTATGGCGATATAATCCGAGCCGTTCAGGTTTTCACTGATGATACCCGAACACAGCGTATAGCTGTTAAGCCCCTTCATCAGGTTCAGCATAGAGGCTCTGTCATTCGTTTTGATTGTTCTGGGATATTCAATATCGCTCAGGATTTCCTCCGAAAGATAGAAGGAACTCCTGTCCCCCTGCTCAAAGGCAAGACAAGGATAATCCGCAAGCTGAGCAAGACCAATGGATTTTTCACCTGCCAGCGGATGCCCCTTGTAAAGGTAGACATAGGCATTACAATCGATCAGCTTCGTAAATTTCAGTCCGTTATCCCTCAGCAGCTTTTTGATGATCCTGCTGTTGTAATCACTGAGATAGATAATTCCGATCTCACTTTTCAGGCTGCCGACATCATTAATCACTTCCAGCGTTTTGGTTTCTCTGATTGCAAATTCATATTTAAGTGTGCCGAATTTTTTTACGGTTTCTACAAATGCCTGAACCGCAAAGGAATAATGCTGTGTCGAAACGCCGAATTTACGCCTGATATTCGCTTTGTCACTGTAACGCTGCTCCAGTATCTCATACTGCTGGTAGACCTGCCTTGCATATTTCAGAAAATCCACGCCCTCTGCCGTAATACTTACGCCCTTGCCTGTACGCAGAAAAATACGTGTTCCGATCTCATTTTCCAGCGTTTTGATAGAGCTTGTCAGAGACGGCTGTGTGATAAAAAGCTGTTCTGCCGCCTTGTTCATAGAGCCGATCTCCGCTATGGTTATCGCATAATAGATCTGCTGTAAAGTCATATTTATTCACCTGCCCATTTTTTAAAAATAAAGAGAAGCAAATACACAACTATCTGCTTCTCCGCTCCTCAAAATAATCCTTGGCTGTCAGTTTATCATAAAGTCAATTTTTTATTTCTGATTCAAGCAGACCTGTTTCCCTTTCTGCACATCATTCGCATTATCATAAACTTCCCTCCGTAATTACTCCTCGCAACCGTCACAGATACTGCACCCGAGTGCGAAATCAAACGGGTCGTATCCGATTCCGTTTCTGTCATAATAATTCTTTATCGCTGCCTGAACCGCTTCGCAAACAAAGACGGCACTTTTCAGCCTTGCGGCAGGCAGTCCGCCCAACGCTCTGTCAAGCTCTCCCGAAGACGCAATACTCAATGCTTCTTCGGGTGTTCTGTTCCGAATCGTCTTTGTAATAAATGAAGCACAGGCGATCGCCGCAGCACCGCCGAAAACAGTAAACTTTGCATTAGTGATAATATTATTTTCGACCCTGATTGTCAGGCTGACAACATCACCGCAGCTGATACTGCCTACTTCTCCCGCACCGTCAGCATTTTCAATTTCACCCACGTTTTCGGGATGTAAAAAGTTCTCCAAAATCACATCATTGTACAGCATAAGAAGATTCCTCCTTACGGCTGTTTTTCCATACAGGCGAAAAAGAACGAAGATAATTTACGCTTTCGGTCACATTTGCAATAATATAGTCTGCCTCTTCTTCCGTATTGTACCTTCCGAGAGTGATTCTGAGCGTACCTCTGATATACTCCTTTGGCACACCGATATTTCTCAGCACATGACTTGGCTGAGTGGATGCCGAATTGCAGGCAGAACCGTTGGAAACACTGATCCCCTTATTGTCAAGCAGCAGGATCAGGCTTTCAGAGTCAAGTCCTTCAAAGCTGATACTGATATTGCCCGACAGCCTGTTCTGTAAATCACCGTTCAGTCTTGAACCGGGAATGGCAAGAAGCGAATTCAATATCTTATCACGCAAGGAAAGAAGATAAGCCGATTCTTTATCAATGTTCTCATACGCTTCTTTAATAGCAGCTGCAAGACCAATAATGCCCGGTACATTTTCTGTACCCGGACGGCGGCTTTTTTCCTGTCCGCCGCCTTCAATTAGACGGCTGAGAGCTGTTCCCCTTCTTGCATATAATCCACCGATACCTTTCGGTCCGTGGAATTTATGGGCGGAAAAGGAAAGAAGGTCAATATTCTGCTTTTGTACATCTATATGCAAATGACACGCTGCCTGCACGGCATCGGTATGAAACAATACACCATTTTTGCGGCATACTGCTCCGATTTCGGTAATGGGCTGAATCGTGCCGATCTCGTTGTTGGCATACATGATACTGACAAGAGCTGTATCCTCCCGTATTTCGGCAGCAACCTTTTCCCCCGAAACAATACCGTTCGGATCAGGGTCGATCAGGGTGATCTCAAAGCCCTGTTTTTTCAGCTTATTCAGCGTATGCAAAACTGCATGGTGCTCAAATGAGGAAGAAATAATATGTTTCTTTCCACGCTCCGCTCCAAGAGTTGCAGCGGAGATAATCGCCTGATTATCGGATTCTGTACCGCCGGAAGTAAACGTAATTTCGCTTGCCTGAGCCGCACCGATCACATCTGCAACCGTTTGCCTTGCCTGATTGATATCATCCTTGATTTTCTGCCCTGAAGAATGTATGCTTGACGGATTGGCATACAATTCATCAAAATAGGGCAACATTGCCATTTTCGCTGCTTCACTTAATTTGGTTGTCGCCGCATTATCCGCATAAACATACATATTTAGTGGTTAGTAGTCAGTAGTTAGTGGTCAGGATTTAGTCGGCTTACCTTACCTTTCCGCTGCCTGCTACCTGCTCCCTTCTCTATAAATTAAATATCGATTACACCGTACTCCAGAAGGATCTCTTCAAGTCTTTCCTGTGTGAGAGGCTTAGGAATAACAAAATTCGTATTGTTTTCAATATTTCTTGCAAGCGTGCGGTATTCCTCAGCCTGCTGAGCTTCGGGGTCAAAATCAATAACTGTTTTCTTGCGAATCTCCGCTCTCTGCACAACATTGTCACGAGGTACAAAGTGGATCAGCTGTGTGCCGAGTTCTTCGGCAAATGCCTTAACAACTTCATATTCTCTGTCAACCTTACGGCTGTTGCAGATGATACCGCCCAGACGAACGCCGCCCTGACGTGCATATCTTTTGATACCCTTTGAAATATTGTTTGCCGCATACAGTGCCATCATTTCGCCGCTGGCAACAATATAGATTTCTTTTGCTTTACCCTCACGGATCGGCATTGCAAAACCACCACACACAACGTCACCGAGTACGTCATAAAATACATAA
>CACYDD010000269.1 GCA_902773065.1 uncultured Ruminococcus sp.
ACAGGCAAATGGAACAAGCCCGGTGTTCACAATATTGAAGAATTCGACCCCGACCCGTTTATGGAGGCTCTTAATCAATTCGGTCTGCCGTGGAAAGAAAGCTTCAACCCCGATTTAGTTGAATAATACACATACACAGACACTTTACGCCGTATTCATGTGAGTACGGCGTGTTTTATTTTCGTTTTTTAGTTAAATTTGTATAACCTTATTGAAAAAAAGATTTATTAATGCTATAATTAGGTAAAACCTAGAAAGTGAGGAATTAATTATGAGTGCTCAGGTAATAAAAGAAAAAATTCCGATTCCCAAGTACACAAAAGGCGAGGAAATTTTCAATATGGTATCTCATATTGTCGGAGGTGCACTTGGCATTACCGTTACCGTTCTCTGTGTTATTATGGCTGCTGTACACAGAAACACCTATGGTGTTGTGAGTTCGGCAATTTTCGGCAGCATGATGATCATACTCTACAGTATGTCAAGTATTTATCATGGGTTAAGCCCGAAGCTGGGGGCAAAAAAAGTATTCAGAGTCCTCGATCACTGCACGATTTTTTTCCTGATTGCAGGAACCTATACCCCCCTTGCCCTTTGTACGCTGCGTGAATACAATACCGCACTCGGCTGGACCTACTTCGGTGTTGTGTGGGGGCTGGCGGTACTCGGTGTTACCTTTACCGCTGTCAATCTTGACAAATACAAGGTACTCGGCATGATACTGTATATTGCGATCGGCTGGTGTATTGCTCCTGTTCTGGGAATCGTTACAACAGAAATCGGCACGGAAGGTTTTCTGTTTCTCCTTCTGGGCGGTTTAAGCTATACCATCGGTGCCGTGCTTTACGGTGTTGGTAAAAAGAAAAAATATATGCATTCCGTTTTCCATATTTTTATTGTGATAGGAAGTCTGATGCACTTTTTCTGTATTCTGTTTTACGTTCTGTAAAAATCATCCGCTGTACCTGAAAAAGTACAGCGGATTCCTGTATTTAACTCATATTTTATGTTCCGAATGCCTGCATATAATAGGACAATCAAAATCGAAAAAGGTTTTATCATTCAGAAAAAATTGTCAAATTTTTTTGATGACATCATTATAAGAAATTATTGTTCCGTTGTCAAATAAAAAACACACAGATATATCATTTATGTTGTAAATCCCCCTGATTAATGATATAATGGAAAAAAATGCTAAGGAGCGGTTGTTATGAAACCATTCAACATCGGACGGAATGAATTTCCGAAAAGTGAGGCAAAAGCGGAGGGCATGAAGGTGATTTCGCCCAAATGCGACAATTACGAACTGGCTTATGATTATGATGTGGAGTATATCGACCGAAACGGCAAAAAGCTGTTTCTGCAAATCATCAGACCTGTATGCACAGGTGGCAAAACACCACTGATCGTATATATCCCCGGCTCGGCTTTTCACAGGCAGAATGTCAAAGAGCGAGTCCCCCAGCTTGCCATGCTTGCAGTGAAAGGCTATACTGTCGCATTACTGGAATACAGAGGGAGCGAGGATGCGCCGTTCCCGGGTTTTGTTCTGGATGCAAAGGCAGGTATCCTGTTTATGAAGCACAGTGCGGAAAAATACAACATTGATGCCGAAAAGGTATTTGTAATGGGCGATTCTTCGGGAGCATACACTGCATTGGCGGCAGGACTGACACATGGTATCGGAGAACTGGAGGATGAAGTGATTACGGGCAGTGATTATAGTGTCAGGGGCATTATTGATTTTTATGGTCCGACAGATATCACAACCATGAATAATGAGCCTTCTTCACAGGATCACAGAACTGCCGACAGCCCCGAAGGCTGTATGATTGGCGGCTATGAGGTATTGAAGCACCCCGAACTTGCAGAACCTACCATTCTCAAAAATTATCTTAGTGCAGAACGTGCAGTTCCCCCGACATTGATGTTTCACGGCAGCAATGACGAATTAGTACCGTTCGGTCAGAGCTGTGAATTATACAATGCCTTGAAAGCTTTCGGCAAGGAAGTTACCCTCTATCAAATCGAAGGATCACACCACGGCGACAGGCAGTTCTGGTCAGAAACAGTACTGAACATCATTCAGAAATTTATCGATAAAAATATCCGATAAAACAGAAGCCGCCGCAAAAGCAAAACAGATGCTTTTGCGGCGGCCGTTTTCATGATTCAATATCATCATAGATATCACTGTTGTCATTGTCAAAATAGAACATTTTAACAAGAAAAACCAGTGTGGCAATACTGCACACAAGTGAAATGATATCAAGCAGTATTCTGAAACCCTTCTTCATAATAAAGCCTCCTTTGCTATTTTTTCTTATTGTTCAGAGATGCGTTCAGACGGACAAACATATTTGACAATGGTTTGTAAATCAGCATGGTAATAACAGAAACAGCAATTCCCTTGACAAATGTAAACGGAAGATTAAAAATCAGAAGCGATTTCAGCAGTGTATCACATGAGGGAAGAATTGCCTGATACATACCAATGATGATTCCCATATCACCTTTTGCCCAAAGCTGTGCATATACGGGATAGACCACAAAATAATTGGTAATGACACTGACAGCCGCCATTACAAATGCTCCGACAATACAAGCAAGCAATGCACCTGTTTTAGTCATTTTATGTTTGTATATCATTCCTGCCGTAAATACAAATACAGCCCCGAGAAGGAAGTTGGAAAACTCCCCCACTCCTACCGATGAAGAAAACGGCAAATGTATCAGATTTTTTAACAGACAAATCAATACACCGTAAAACGGTCCGATCACAAATGCACCGATCAGTTCAGGCAGATCTGAAAAATCAAGCTTGAGAAATGACGGTACAAGCGGTACGGAAACTTCTATGTATTGAAGCACAACAGCCACTGCTGTCAGCATTGCTGTGATCGTGAGTTTTGTAGTTTTTGTCTTATCTCTTGATATGGTTTTGGTTTGTTCAGTCATAACATTTCTCCTTGTGTTAGAATTGCCTAACTAATTGTATCATTCCAATTAAGCTATGTCAATTACCCTTTAGCATTTTTACAAAATACTTTCCGTCAGAATCATCTCTGCTGCCTTGATACCGTCAACTGCTGCCGACATAATACCACCGGCATAGCCTGCACCTTCTCCGCATGGATACAATCCCGACATAGAAACAGACTGCATATTTTCGTTTCGTAAGATTCTGACGGGAGAAGAGCTTCTGCTTTCAACCGCTGTCAGGATCGCATCTCCGTTGGAAAAACCTTTCAGTCTGCTGTCCATCAGCAATATTCCCTCATGCAGTGATTCTGTAATATAATCGGGCAGGCAAAGCCTCAAATCGGTAAGCTCATAACCCGGCTGGTAACTCGGAACAACCTCACCGATCGATGTAGAGGCATTGCCGCTCAGAAAATCACAGACTCTCTGTACAGGTGCATGATAGTTTTCTCCGCCTGCTTTAAATGCCTGCTCCTCTAATCTTCTTTGAAGCGCAATCCCTGCAAGAATACTTTCGCTGCCAAAATCATCGGGCGTGATTCCGACAAGAACAGCCGAATTGGCATTGACTTTATCTCTTGCGTACTCACTCATGCCATTGGTGGCAAGCCTGCCTTTTTCACTTGCAGCAGCAACGACCGAACCTCCCGGACACATACAGAAGGTATAAACACCTCTTTCGTTATTCAGATGTACCGCAAGTTTATAATCTGCCGCCGACAAATACGGACTTTCCGCAAATTCACCATACTGCTGTCTGTTGATATGCTTTTGAAGATGTTCGATCCTGATTCCCATGGAAAAGGCTTTCTGCTCCATGGCAATACCGCTTTTCAGCAGCATTTCAAATGTATCTCTTGCACTGTGACCGATCGCAAGTATGACATGATCTGTATCGACTGTGTGGATCGTATTATCTTTTTCAAATTCTATGCCGACAATTTTATTGTTTTCACTTTTCAGTGCTGTCAGTCTTGCTTGAAAGATCACTTCTCCGCCAAGCCTAATAATTTCATTTCTGATGTTTTTGACAGTTTCTTTTAGCCTGTCTGTCCCGATATGCGGCTTTGCAAGATAAAGAATATCTTCGGGTGCGCCGTGGCTGACAAATTCATTCAGGACCTTACGGATACGGATATCCTTTGTGCCTGTGTTAAGCTTGCCGTCTGAAAATGTGCCAGCACCGCCTTCGCCGAACTGCACATTGGAGGTCGTATCAAGCTCACCGTCTGACCAGAAAATATTAACATCCTTTGTGCGGTGTTCAACATCACGCCCTCTTTCCAGAACGATTGGTTTCTGTCCTGCCTGCGCCAGAATCAGTGCCGCAAACAAACCGCACGGACCGCTGCCGATAATGACAGGTCTTTTTTCAAGCTGTCTGGAGCATGGCAGCTCATATTTATATTCTTCTGCTATTTTCGCCTTTGCATTTTTTCGGACAATATTTTGTTCCTTGATACCCCTTAACCGAACATCCAATGTTGCCTCAAAATGAACATTGTTCTTTTTTCTTGCATCTACACTTCTTTTGAAAATGGAAGCATATTCAATATTGTCTGCATTGATCTTCAAAGCCTTTGCGGCACATTTTTTTAATGTACTGTCATTGTAATCAAGAGGAAGAGAAATATTAGTAACTCTGATCATATTATTATCACCGAATTTATTTGATATTTTTTGTGACAAGGAGTGCGCTGCCGAAGGCAAAATGCAGATTATAACCGCCGCATTTGCCATAAACATCCAGAAGCTCACCGCATATATATAAATTTCTGACTTTTTTGGACATCAGAGTGTCCGAAAATACTTCATCCGAACCAATACCGCCTGCACATACCTGAGCCGATTGGAAGGCATCGGATTGAACAGGAGTAAAACGAAAATCCTTGACACATTCAGCAATTTCCTGAATATCATTTTCATCAAGCTCTTTGCAAGATTTTTTCCTGATTCCCGAATAGCTTACAATCACTTCGGCAAGCTTTTTATTCAGAACAGCAGACAGTATTTCTGTCGGCTTTCCGTCACGGAAAATCTGTCTTGCTTTTCGTAAATAATTACATATATCGTCACGGCTGTATTCGTTCATTACATCCAAAGAAATCGTCATTTCTTTACACTGCTTTCCCGAAACTGTTCCATAATAAATATATTCATTCACAGCACCCGATACATTAAATACGCATATTCCCGAAAGCGAATGGTCGGTAAACTGAATTTCTCCGATTTCCTGTGTCAGAAATTTTCCGTCTGCTATAACATTGACAGCACCTTTGGCACGAACGCCTTTCAGCAGGTTGTATTTTTCTTTTGTTGCAACAGGTGAAAGTGCAGGAAACAGCTTTGTTGATTTGATACCAAGCTGTTTCAGAAGCTGATAGCCGCTGTCGTCAGAACCCAGAGAAGGTGAAGCTTTTGAGCCTGTAGCGAAAATCAGATATTCACTATATAATTTGTTATTTCCGCAGATGATCTCAAATTGATTTTTTTGTTTGCTAACTGCTTTGATTTCTGTTTCGGTGATCTCATCAACGCCGTATCTTGTAAGTGCCAGTCTCAGCATATCCAGCACAGTGCTTGACTGATTACTGAACGGATACAGCCTGCCGCTGCCGAAATCGTTTTCTCTGACCAGAATACCAAGACTGCTCAGAAATTTTTTCATATCCGCAACAGAAAAAACCGATAGCACTGATGAAATAATCTCCCTGTCACCGCTGTAATGTATTTCGCTCATCAGGTTGTTGCTGATATTACACCGTCCATTTCCCGTCGCCAGAAGCTTTCGTCCGGTTCTTTTCTGTTTTTCAATCACAGCAACAGTACCCCTGCCAAATTTTTTTCCGCAGACAGCAGCAGCCGCAAGTCCTGCCGCGCCGCCGCCAATAATAATTACTTTGTAAACTTTTTTCATCAACACTACTCCAAAGCTTAAAAAATAAAACAAAAAAGTCGCTTTATAAGCGACTTTTAATGAGCGGAGGACAAGGGATTCGAACCCTCGCGCCGGTTTCCCGACCTAATCCCTTAGCAGGGGATCCCCTTCACCA
>CACYDD010000270.1 GCA_902773065.1 uncultured Ruminococcus sp.
CTTCCGCCGCATATGCTTGGCTATCAGTGTGGCTATGTAGCAGGTCAGTTCCCGAAATTCGAGGACGAAGTATACTGGATTGCCAATTCCACAAGTAACGATAAGAAATTCATGCTCCCGACAGCAGAAACTGCACTTGTCAATATCCACAGAGATGAAGTACTGACAAAGGATGAACTGCCGAGAAAGTATATCGCGTATACTCCCTGTTACCGCCGTGAAGCAGGAAGCTACCGCAGTGAGGAAAGAGGTATGATCCGCGGTCATCAGTTCAATAAGGTTGAAATGGTGCAGTACACCGAAGACGACAAGTCCGATGTTGCTTTTGAAGAACTGGTAGAAAAGGCAGAAAGCCTTGTTCGTCAGCTTGGTCTGCATTACAGACTCAGTAAGCTTGCTGCAGGTGACTGCTCTTTCTCAATGGCAAGAACCTATGACATTGAAGTATGGATTCCGAGCATGGAAATTTATAAAGAAGTCAGCTCCGCTTCCAATGCCCGTGCTTATCAGGCAAGAAGAGGTAATATCCGCTACAGAGGCGACGACAAGAAAATGCACTTTGCACATACACTGAATGCATCGGGTCTTGCAACAAGCCGTGTCATTCCTGCTATCGTTGAGCAGTATCAGAATGAAGACGGCAGTGTCACAGTACCGGAAGTTCTCCGTCCGTATCTGGGAATTGATGTCATTACAAAGGAGTAATATCTATGGGACTGTTCGGAAAAAAGAAAAAGCCTGCCGAAAATCTGATGAATGATAAGGAATTGAAAGAACATCTGGCAGACAGTGCTTTGGCAGTTCTCATTAACAGCGGAGAGCTTGTTCCGGAGGAAATGGCAGGAATCAGCGTGGAATTCGGTTATCTGATGATGTGTGAAGGTCATGGTCTGGAAGGACTTTTCAAAATCATCAAGGATGATAACGTATATTACTTTGCGGCTCAGGTTGATAAACTGATGCTTGTTAATATTAATGAGGAACAGTTTCTTTCCACAACACAGACAATGACAGAAACGCACCTGAAATAATTTCAGCGGCTGAAAAGTAAATAATAAAATCAAGTCCGAAGTTTTCAACATTTTCTGAATTAATGTTGAAAACTTCGGATTCTGTGTTATAATAAATATATGACAATTCATAGTACGGAGAGATGATAATGGAACATACAATAGCGGCAATTTCTACCCCAAATGGTCCGGGCGGCATGGGTGTGATCAGAATATCGGGAGAAAAAGCCCTTGGGGTAGCAGAAAGCGTGTTTGAATCGGTTTCGGGGAAAAAAATAACTGAAATGAAGGGTTATACTGCGGCATACGGAAAAATCAAAGATGGGGAAGAATTGATCGATGAAGCGGTAGTTCTTGTTTTCAGAGAACCTCACAGCTATACAGGAGAGGATGTTGTTGAAATCTCCTGCCACGGCGGAATGTACATCACAAAGAGAGTGCTAAGAGCCGTGCTGAGCCACGGTGCAAAGCCGGCACAGGGCGGAGAATTTACCAAACGGGCATTTCTCAATGGAAAAATGGGTCTGACGGAAGCGGAATCCGTCATGGATCTGATTTCTGCAACAGGAGCACAATCAGCAAGAGCGGCAGTGTCGGCAATGGAGGGAAATCTGCGGAAAAGAATTGATTCCGTCCGTGATGAGCTGATTACTCTTGCGGCACACCTTTCGGCATGGGCGGATTATCCCGAAGATGAAATTCCCGAAATTGACGAAACAGAACTGTGTACTGGACTTGAAAAGTGCAAAAAGAAATTAACTTTACTTCTTAATACCTATGATGCAGGAAAAATCATGCGTGAAGGTGTCGATACCGTCATTGCAGGCAGACCGAATGTCGGCAAGTCAACGCTGATGAATTTGCTTGCAGGCTGTGAACGCTCGATCGTCACTGATATTCCCGGAACAACAAGAGATATCATTGAAGAATCTGTGATGCTCGGCAATGTTCCGCTGAGACTGTCGGACACGGCAGGAATCAGAAATACCGATGATGTTGTGGAAAGTATCGGTGTCAGAAAAGCAAAGGAAAGAGTCAGCGGTGCAGGATTGATTTTTGCTGTTTTTGATGCGACATCTCCGCTTTCAGAAGAGGACAAAGAGCTTCTGGAGCTTCTGGAAGATGCGCCGGCTGTAGCCGTCATTAACAAGACAGACCTTGAAAGCCGGATTGACAGTGACTTTATCAAAAGTAAGGCAAGTCATGTTGTTTTTATTTCTGCTAAGAACGGAACGGGAGAAAAAGAGCTGGAGCGGGCGGTTGCAGAAATTGTCGGAACGGCGGAGTTTGATCCATCACAGGGAATACTCGCCACAGAAAGACAGCACAGCGATGCCGAAAATGCACTGAGATCTGTTGAGGAAGCAATTTCAGCAATCAATATGGGTATTACCCTTGATGCGGTTACGGTAGTGATAGAAGAAGCTATTAATAGCCTGCTGGAGTTGACAGGCGAGCGTGTCACTGAAGCAGTTGTAGATAAGGTGTTTGCAAATTTTTGTGTCGGAAAATAGTATATCTTTTCATGCTTTGCAGATGATTCCGCAGGCAATTTTCATGCCTGAGTTTCCTGACGGCTGAGTAACAAAATCGTCTGCGTTGCTGTGAATGATCACCGTTCTTCCAATA
Source organism: uncultured Ruminococcus sp. (assembly GCA_902773065.1). Taxonomy (GTDB): domain Bacteria; phylum Bacillota; class Clostridia; order Oscillospirales; family Acutalibacteraceae; genus UBA1213. The sequence continues at coordinate 2,640 of CACYDD010000270.1, forward strand.
ATATCACGAACACTGAAACGGTCTGTTCTGACCTGCATATGGGCTTTTCCCTTGCAGGAAAGGAGCGGCGGCAGGTCACCGGCATGATCGGGATGAGGTTTGTTTTTCGGATTAAAATGCGTACTTGAATCGGCAAAATCCTTTCCGCCGCAGCTTTCGCCCTGATGAATGTGCATGGCAAAAAATCCTGAAGTATTTTCTTTTGGCAGACCGGAAATATTGGCAGTGACCAGCACAGAACAGCCGTTCTGGACAAACCATACTTCACCGCATAACTGCGGATATTTCTCACTGCCTTTTATCATTGCTTTTGCTCTTAACACTTGATGATTCATAATATCGCCCCCATACATATTATGCAGGCGGAGTGGTTGCGTTGTCACATGGTGTTCTTAAGAAGGTTGGTGTATCGTTTGGTCAAATCCCAAATTTTCTATTGTTTAAAAAAATAGTATAAACTACGGAAAGCGTGTACATGATGAACAGTACACGCTTTCTTTGGTATAATTTTGTAACCGTAAGACGGCACAAAATGAATTATATCATATTTGAATTAGATTTTCAATAAATTATGAAGAAAAACAATAATTTATTTGATTTTAATAGATTTTACGGAACTGTATGAGCCATAAATTTTTGTACCGTTTACAGTTTTATAGGCTCTTACTTTTACATAGTAGGTTTTGCCGCTTGGGAGATTGGTGACAAATGTTGAAGTTGTTGTACCTCTGCTGATATTTTTTTGCTTGCTACCTGTGAAATTTTTATTTACTGAGTACAGAACCTCATATCCGCTGACAGAACTGTCTTTCGCCCATGCTGCTTTGAAAAGCCTGCTTTTTTCAGAAACAACAGATTTCAGTGAAACCGTTTTTGGAAGAATTTTGAATGTTTTGCTGACCGTTCCGTTATAGTTGCCTTTTCCTTTGATCGTTACAGTAGCTGTGCCGATTGCTTTATTGTTTTTGTATGAAACGGTATAATCGGTATTTTTGACAAGCTTGTTTGTGCCATATGTTACAGTAAAGGATGGACTGAGATTTTTTCCGGTATAAATATAAGAGGCTTTTAAACCTGAAATCTTACAGGAAGAGATCTTACGCGGACTGATCGTGTATGTTTTGGTAATTGTTCCGGAATAATTTCCCTTGCCGGTCATTTTGACTGTAGCAGTGCCGGCTTTAATGTTATTGCTGTAAGAAACGGTATAATCTGTTCCGCTTTTGAGTGTTGTTGTGCCGTTTTTAACAGTGACAGCCGGTTTTCTTGCTGTGCCTGTATACTGATAGGCAGTGGTGGAAAGAGTCACTGTAAATTTGGAGATATCTTTTTTAGCAATAGTGTAATTTTTGGAAAGTGTTCCTGTGTAATCTCCTTTGGCGGTGACAGTTGCGGTTGCCGTACCTGCCTTGATATTATTGCTGTAGGTTACGGTATAATCGGACGCATCCACAACATCTCCATTGATATCGGTAACAGTTACTTTGGGTTTTTTCGCTGCAGCACTGTAGGTATAATTTTCGGTAGAGAGAGTCATTTTGGATATTTTAGTGGGAACACGGGCTTCATAGGTAAAATCTGTTTCGTTAATGCTGTAATTATAGAGGTCAGAAACAATGGTACGGACTGCCGGGGTCAGATCCGAAAGCTGTACAGATGTATTCGGTTTCAGAACATAATAACTTCTGCCGTAAATTTCTGCTGTTTCTTCATTAAAATCGTATACGGTATTATTTCCTGAAACGGCATATTTTTTGCCGTTCTTGTCAGTATACAAAGATACGGATTCTATGACAATATCAGAAGAAGAAAAACGGTTTTGTGTATCGATTATATAGCCTTTTTCCTGCACTTCTTCTGCTGTCAGGTCGCTGAGGACTTCAAAGTCACTATCCTGAATATAAGCATCCAACTTTTTGGAATAGAGATATTTTGTGATATCGTAAAGATCCTCACTGGTTTTTACACCGTTTTCATCAGTATACCATGTCAGGCTTGCCGCATAGATTCCGTCAGGGTCGGAGGAGGAGGCTACAGGATATCCTGTAACCTTTTTGAAATTATCATCAATTAATACCGCACTGACCTGATCTGGCTCATCATAGGAAAAACGCTCTGAGCTGACAGTTTCATTGCTTTGTCCGTTTCCGAATCTGACAGCGGTATAGAGATCACTGCATTTTGTACGGCTGATCGCAGCGGCATTGACTTTTCCGTAAAGGTTCAGATTTGTTTTATCCGAAAATGTAAGCACTGCTTCGGTATCTTCTGCATAAAGCTGAATAGCAGTATCATAAATCTTGGAAGCATTTACTGTCAGTGTTCCCGAACCGGTAATATTCAGACTGCCGCCATGGTCATCGCCGTGAATGATAATCTGCGCAAGCTCACAGTTACCAACGATGTTCAGCGTAAAATCATCACCCATTGCGTTTGTTTCAAGACAAAGCGTCTTATTGACCAGACTGTTGACAGTAAGGGTATTTGTTTTTTTATCATACGCTGCACCATTAAGAACAGCAGAATCAGATTTTCCTTCGGCATAAACTTGATAATTGTTTTTCAGTATCTGAACACTGCTTGTATTCTGTTCATAATCGGAAAATACAATATAAGCAGGGTATTGTGTATTGCCGTTGTTGTCTGTATAGGTTTCGAGCGGTCCGTTTGCTGCAAACACTGTTGCAGGGGCAGCACCGAAAAGCACTGCTGCGGACAAAAGCATTGCCGCAGGTCTGATCAGCCATTGTTTTTTCATGATAGAGTTCTCCCTTTTTTAGAAATTGTAATATCTGTATTATATTACTTTTCGGGAAAAAAGTAAATAGGGATTCCAAGCAGACGCATTTTTTGCTGTCCATTCTGTCTTTTACTCACCACATTGTTCTTACTCTTACAAAAATAAACCGCCCCGACACCTCGAAGCGGTTTATTTTTTATATTTTTAGATAGGGGGAATATAATCAATTTTCTGCATTGTTATCGGAATCGGACGGTGTACTTTCCGTATTTGTTACAACAGTATTACTGCTGTCCGAACCCGAAGGAGGATTGCCGGAATCCGCAGCATTTGCCGAAAAAGCGACCGAGGAAGTAATCAGCAGTGCCAAAGCCATTGCCGAAGCTTTTCTGTGAAAATTTGATATCATTACAATCTCTCCTTTGCAGTTCATTTATGTTGATATTATTATAGAGGTATATTTTATCATAGATTTAACGATTATTTTAATATAAATTGAATGTTTTCTTAAAAGATTTTAAGTTTGATTTTTATGAATATGAAATATTTACAGCAGCTTTCTTACAAAATCCAGAATCACCTCATTTTCTGCCAATGCTCCTTTGCCGATGGTTTTGCAGGCGAGCATGGCTTCTCTCGGTTCAACAAAGTAAAAGCCGAAATCTTTGAGGGTTTGTATGTTTCTCTGTGTAATAGGGTTTTCATACATTACTGTGTTCATAGCAGGGCATACAACGATCGGTTTGTTTCGGAGAGCGAGGATTACTGTTGTCAGCATATCGTCGGCAATGCCTGCCGCCGCTTTTGCAATAAAATTGGCACTTGCAGGTGCGATCAGTGCTAAATCTGCCTTTTGTGCAAGAGAAATATGCTCAATCTCAGACGGGATATAATCTGCAAACATATCGGTATGCACCTTATTTTTGGTCAGCGACTGAAATGTCAGCGGCGTAATGAATTCCTGACCTGATTTTGTCATGATAACATGAACGCTGTTTCCCTCTTTGGTAAGGGTGTTGGCAATGTCTGCCGCTTTATAGGCGGCAATACTGCCTGTGACTCCCAAGATAATATTTTTCATGCTTTTCCTCCGTTCATGACTGCTTTTGCAATACCTTCCGCAATCGCCTGCTTGCCTGAAAAGGCGGTTTCGTTTTTGTTTTTGTCAATTAAAAAGCCTTCGTGTTTGTTTGCTTCAACGGTTGTGTAATCATTAGCAAGAACATAGTCACAGTCGTTTTTCACAAGAAGCCTGTGTGCCGTATCGATCAGTTCCTCATGGGAAACATTGTCAAGAAGCTTGAAGCCTACAATGACAGCTTGCGGAAGAAGCTGTCGGAACAGCGGCATGATTTTCGGGGTAGGTGAAAGGAAAATTACAGGGTTTTCTGTATTTGAGGGAATTTTATTGTATTTTTTGGTCAGGCTTTCTCTGTCAGTAAAGTAAAACAGCGTTTCAAGCCCCCCTGCCGGCTGTGCAATCGCAATAACGGTGCTTGCCGCAAGAACAGAGCGGACACGATAATCACTGACCGCCATGCTGTGAATCACAGCATCGATCTGCTTTTCCGTGCAGATCTGATTAACAGCATTTAATAGATCATCCGTTGAAGTGATCGGAATCAGTGTTACCTTATCGCATTTCGGAAGAACCGCATTTTTTGCGTGAATATAATAGATGTTTTTGACTTCTTCAGATTGTGCAAACTGTTCCGCAATCAGACTGCCAAGCTTTCCGGTGCCTTTGTTGGTAATGCTTCTGACACGGTCGATTTTTTCCTCCGTGCCGCCTGCGGTAATTAATATATTTTCAGGTATTTTCATGTTCTTTCCCTCCGAAAAATTGATGAATTTTATCTTTTGCAAGATTTTCTCCTATGACGATGATGATCTCCTGCCCATTTTCAATCGGTTTCAGTGTCATAGCTTTATGTGTGGCATTGAGTTCATGCCATTTGCCGTTTTCAAGAATAAATCCTTTTACCCGAAATACATCTCCGAAAGAAGGTTCACTCAGAAGCGTTTTGGCAACAGTTCCGGCTGTTTCTGAATTGATATGTGTATTCATAAAATACAACGATTGATAGCCGCTATGCTCCGCAAACTTTTTGACAAAGCTTTCGTTCCGCCAGCCGCAGGTAGAAATTTCTTCAAAATCTTTGCGATTGAATTCTGCCCAGTCCTTTGTTACAATATCACTGTCAAATCTGCGCTGACAACCGATAGACTCCAGTGCCCGATTGATATGGGAGACAGTGTTTTCAGTTTCAGCGGTGCTGACTTCCTGTGTATGACTCAGAATAATTTTTCCGGCATTGGCACATTGAGAAGCAAGAAGATATTCCGACTGTGCAGAAAGTTCATTTTCAAGCCCTGCTTCTGCAATCGCAATGACATTGCCGATCTCATACCATCTGTCGAGCGGTTCTTCATGCAGGCAATCAAAAAATTCGTCAATATCGAAAATTCCCGACGGTTCTATAACCACCCTGTCGTAGCCGCTCATGGCAAGGGCAATTAATTTTGTTTTGAAACGCCTTTGGTGACAGTCACGGTCACACGCACCTGCAACGGTTTCGATACCGCAGTTTTCGTCCTCCAGTTCCTGCAAAAGCATGACATCAACATTGACAGCACCGTAGTCATTTTCGAGGATTCCCACACGACTGCCGCCATCCAGAAGATATTTTACATATTGTTTCAGGAAGGTTGTTTTTCCCGAACCTAAAAATCCTGTTATTAAGTCAATTTTAATCATAAATAAAATCCTTTGTCTTGATAGTATTTATATTATAGCAGAATTTTACATAGAAAGATAGTTATTTTTGCTTTTATAATTTTTGCTTTTATTCGTACTGGCTATTGAAAAAATCAGCGATTACTGTTATAATTTTGATGTATGAAAAATTGTATTTTGTAATTATCTGAGAAGAAGATGAATTTTATGAATAAAACGAAAGAGGCAGCAATGCTGATGTCATCATTGTCGGTGTATAAGGGAATTAAAAACCGCACAGTGCCGAAGGCTTATTACGAATTGCTTTGTGCGCTTGATGAGCCTGTGCAGAGCTTTCTGGAAAAGTGGGGACAGTTTTTTGCATTGTTGTGTAAAAGAGGATATTCCGACAGTCTGGCAAGATGTCTGAGCAAGGCGGCATTATTTGATGAAAACGCTTTTTCAAAGTCCGCTGCTGCAGGAGAGACAGAACAGCTTACGGAATGGACAGCGGCAGCAGTCATAAGAGATATTTCCGCCATTAACAAAGCAGGAAAAATCACGGCCGAAGATATTATCAGCGATTATCGTTTCCGTGAAGAGCTTGGCAGTGTAGCAGATACCTTGCCGAGGTGGGGGACAGGTGAGCCTGTGAAGGAATTTTCGGATGCAAATACCGCTTTTGAAAAGCTTTCGGATTATTACAGACATAATGGTTGCGGTATGTTTGCAAGGTACAGGGCATTTATCTGGAGAAACAAAAGTATCGAGCCTGTTGTGTTCCCTGACAGTATCAGTATTGATTCACTGAAAGGCTATGAACTGCAAAGAGGAACTGTAGTGGATAATACCACCGCATTTCTTGAAGGTGTACAGTGTAACAACTGCTTGTTGTACGGTGATATGGGTACGGGCAAATCCTCAACAGTAAAAGCGATCCTTAACAAATATTATACCAGCGGTCTGAGAATGGTGGAAATGCCGAAGGATAAACTTTCCGAGTTTCCGCTTTTAGCAGAAAAAATTGCTGATATACCGCTGAAATTCATCATCTTTATCGATGATCTTTCCTTTGGTGATGATGACAGAAGCTATGCACAGCTGAAAGCAGTGCTGGAGGGAGGACTTGCAGTTCGTCCCGAAAATACACTGATTTATGCGACTTCCAACCGCAGACACCTTATTAAGGAAAACTTTTCCGACAGGGCAGGCGATGATATCCACAGAAATGATACTATGCAGGAAACATTATCACTTTCTGACAGGTTCGGACTTACTGTTAATTTCAGTAAGCCGGGCAAGCAGGAATATATTGATATCGTACAGAGTCTTGCAAAGGAAAACGGAATAGAATGTGATCAGGAATTGATCAGAGAAGCGGAGCAATGGGCACTTGCGAGAAGCGGTCGTTCTCCGAGATGTGCAAAACAGTATATCAGTTCTGTTCTTGCAAGGATAAAAAACGAGGAGGAAAATTAAGGATGAAAAATATAAAGAGATTAATGGCGGCAGCGATCGCAGGCGTGATGATCCTGTCAGCAGCGGCTTGTTCGGATTCTTCCGCCAATGAATACCCTGTGAAAATAGCAGGTCATGTATTTGATGCAAAGCCGGAAAATGTTGTATGCCTGAGCGATTCTGTGGCGGATATCCTGATCGCTTGTGGTTATGTGGATGCGATCGTTGCCAAAACGGATGAATGTGATCAGGAGGAGCTGGATAATGTACCGTCTGTCGGTGCGAGAGACAGTATCAGCGTTCAGAAAATTGCAAGTGTTTCTCCCGATGTGGTATTTACTGACAGAACTGTACCCGAGGAAGTTTTAGAGGAGCTTAACGAAGACAATTATAATGTTTTGAATATGATAAGAGCGCATGACGGAAAGGAGCTTTCTATCTTATATGAAAGCATTTCTGCTGTAATGGGCGGCAATGAAACAGGAAGAGAAAGCGGTGAAAAAAAGGCAAGCAGCCTTTTGCAAAGCTTTGATGCGATGGAAAGAGCAATTCCTGACAGAGATGAAAATGAAGCACAGATCACCGCCTGCTATCTGTATGATGTTGACGGTACGGCAGCAACAGACGAGGCAATGTGCGGACAGCTGTTCAATTATGCAAAGGTTCTGAATGTCTGCGCAGCAAGCGAAACTTCACTCAATACTTCCGAAGCGATCAAGCTTTCCAACCCGAATTATATTTTCTGTGATGTCGGTGTCAAGGATCAGATCATGAGTGATGAAAGATATAAAAGCCTTGAAGCCGTAAAGAAGAAAAGAGTTTATGAGATCGATGCCAGAACCTTTGACCGGCAGGGCGATTCCATGACAGAGGTTTTGTCATTTATTATACAGACAATCTATCCCGAGCTGAAATCACAGACGGATGAAGAAAGCATTGAAACAACCGAAAGCTCAGAAGTTTCTGAAACTTCCAAAAAAGAAGAATCCAAAAACGAAAGCAGCAAGCAGGAGAGCAGTAAACAGGAAAGTTCCAAATCCGAAAGCAGTAAAAAAGAGGAATCCTCCAAGGTGAAGGAAGATACCTCGCTTGAGATCACCGATGATATGGCATTCGGTCAGGGCGATGAAGATGAAGCAATCAAAAAGATCCAGCAAAGACTGAAAGATCTTGGCTATGGCAAGTTTGAGGACGGAATCACAGATTATTTCGGCGAGCAGACGGCGAAGGCATTCAAAGCGTTCCAGAAAAAGAACGGACTTGATCAGGATGGTTATGCCAATGCTGATGCACTGAGAATTCTTTTCTCAGACAAAGCAAAGGCAGCGGGCTAAAGGTAAATAATGTGAATAAATGAAGCGGTCGGTATGTAAAATATCGGTCGCTTTTCTTTGAAAACTTTTTAAAATTTTTTTAAAAATTCAGACCTTTTTTCTTTTCCTTTACGTTTATATTAATGAAGGTTGAAATTTCACCGAAAACCAAAATAAAAACCGAAGAAAATGCGCAGTTTCTGCGGGGAGATGAAGACCATGACAGAAAATGAACTGATCAAAAAGCTGAAGAAGCATGACGAGTCGGCAATAGAAGAAATTATGGAACGCTATACACCTTATGTATCGACAATTATCTACAATATGTCACGAGGGAGTTTAAGCACTTCCGATATTGAAGAAACAGCGGCTGATGTGTTCTTTGTGCTGTGGAATCATTCAGATAAGGTAAAAGAAGGTTCGCTCAAGGGCTATATCGCAAGTATTGCGAAAAGCCGTGCACTGGATAAGGTACGTGCGGCGGCTTCTTCCCAAAAAATCGTCGATATTGAAGATGTCGTAATGGCGGATGAATACAGTCTGAATGACAATATCGATAGTCAGGTTCTTCAAAAAGACCTCGAAGATGCGCTGGGACAGTTCGGAGAGCCTGACAGGGAAATTATCGTAAGATATTATTATTACTATCAGACAGCACCGAAAATCGCAGAGACACTGGATTTGAAGCTTGAAGCAGTAAAATCAAAGATAAAACGAGCGAGAGCAAAACTGAAAGCGTTTCTTACAGAAAGGGGTTATTGATATGAAAACAAACAACATTTTTGACTATATGGAACACGATATCGAGAATATCGATGAGCAGACAGTATTAGAGGAAACAGGTGTCAAAACCGAGAATGTAAAGGAGATTTTTATGAGCAAGCTGAATTCTGAAAATAAAACTACAAAAAAGCATGGTAAGA
>CACYDD010000271.1 GCA_902773065.1 uncultured Ruminococcus sp.
CAAGTGCCTTGGTCAGCCCGATGATTCCTGCTTTTGCTGCGGAATAGTGTACCTCACATGATCCTCCGACCTGTCCCCACATGGAGGAAAGATTAATGATCCGCCCATAATGATTTCGTATCATATAGGGAAGAGCAGCTCTGCAGCAGTAAAATGCACTGCTGAGGTTTGTTGCGATCATACGCTCCCAGTCCTCATCGGTGATATCCGTAAACAGTTTTGTCTGTGCAATTCCTGCATTGTTGACAAGGATATCAACGCCGCCGTACTGACGATTAATGTCAGTAAACATTGCTGTTACTTCATCGGTTTTTGAAACATCGGCTTTGATGATTCTGACATCAAAGCCTTTTGCTGTCAGTTCATTTAAAAGCTCTTTTGCTGCTTTTTCGGAACGATTATAATTGATAATGACCCTGTAGCCGTTTTCAGCAAAAAGCCGTGCTGTCTGTGCGCCGATTCCACGGGAAGCGCCTGTAATCAGTACGGTACGCATATCAGGATTTTCTCAGGACTTTGACAATCTCACCAACATAAATTTCATGCCAGTCATTGTCGGAATAAAAGGTTTCCACAAACGCTTTGTCTGTAAAACTTTCGGGTGTCATTTTCTGTTTGTACAATTTTTTGCAAACGATAACCGTTTCAGCCTGCTTAAAATACGGTGCTTCGGCATCAAAAGAGGGAACAAGTCCTGTTTCCTTGCATTTGTCAACATCTCTGCCCGAAAATTTGCCGCAGTAGCCGAGTTCCTTCATAAGTTTTCCTCCGAAAAAGGAAAGGGTAAAGTACTCGCTGTTGTCAACAAATTCTTTGGTGTAACGTGATTCTCTGATAAAAGTAAAGGCAACATTTTTATTCCAGAGTACGCCGATACCGCCCCAGCTTGCTGTCATGGTGTTGAATTTTTCCTTGTCACCTGCTGTGATCAGCATCCATTGTTTTCCGATTGCCTCAAAAAAGTTTGTGCCAAGTTCTTTTGGCTGAATTTCAGTAAAACTCATCATTAAAAACCTCCATAAATTTATTTTCAATTTTATTATAACATATATCATTCTATGCGTAAATCATAAATTACATTTAAAATTGAAACTGAATATACAGAATATACATCAATTTATGTATATTTGCATATTAAATGGCTTATATCATTCTATATCGTGTTGATTTATTAGAATAAATCATAAAAAAGAAATGTTTTATTCTAATAAAACATAGACATAGTTATCAGAAATTAATATAATTCTCCATTTAAAATTGTAACAAATTCCAAAAATCACGATATCAGGATAAATATTCATTTTTTGCTTGAAATTATGCAAAAAAAGTGTATAATAAAAGAGTAATTTAATTAACGGAGGTTTTTGTCATGGGTGACATTAAAAAAGTTGTTCTTGCATATTCGGGCGGTCTTGATACGTCCATTATCATTCCCTGGTTAAAGGAAAACTATGATAACTGTGAAGTTATTGCTGTTTCCGGTGACGTTGGTCAGGATACAGAGCTTGAGGGTCTTGAAGAGAAAGCGAAAAAGACAGGTGCTTCAAAGCTTTATATAGAAGATCTGAATAAGGAATTCATCGAAGATTATGTGTTCCCGACAATCAAGGCTGATGCTGTTTATGAGAGTAAATATCTTCTTGGTACATCATTCGCACGTCCGATCATTGCAAAGAGAATTGTTGAGATCGCTCTTGCAGAGGGTGCGGATGCGATCTGCCACGGCTGCACAGGTAAGGGTAACGATCAGGTTCGTTTTGAGCTTGCTATCAAGGCTTTCGCTCCTGATATGAAAATCATTGCACCGTGGAGAGAGTGGGAACTGAAATCACGTGATGAGGAAATCGAGTATGCAGAGGCACACAACATTCCGCTGAAAATCACAAGAGAAACCAACTATTCCAAGGATAAGAATATCTGGCACATTTCACATGAGGGTCTTGATCTTGAAGATCCGGCAAATGAGCCGCTTTATAACAAGGAAGGCTTCCTTGAGCTTGGCGTTTCCCCTGAGCAGGCTCCCGATAAGCCGACCTATGTAACCATTTCGTTTGATAAGGGTATTCCCGTTGCTATTGACGGCGAAAAACTCGGTGCAGTAGAACTTGTCAAAAAGCTGAATAAGCTCGGCGGCGAAAACGGTATTGGTATCGTTGACCTGGTTGAGAACAGACTGGTAGGCATGAAGTCCAGAGGTGTTTATGAGACTCCGGGCGGAACAATTCTTTATCATGCACACAATAAGCTGGAAGAAATCACACTTGACAGAGATACCTACCACTACAAGCAGGAGGTTGGTCTGCGTTTTGCAGAGCTGGTATATTTTGGTCAGTGGTACACACCACTCAGAAAGGCACTTTCCGCTTTTGTTGATTCCACACAGGAAACCGTAACAGGCGATGTAAAGCTCAAACTGTACAAGGGCAACATCATTGATGCTGGCGTTACTTCACCGTATTCACTGTATGATTCTGATATTGCTACATTTGATGAAGATGAAGTTTACGATCAGAAGGACAGTGCAGGATTTATCAATCTCTTTGGTCTGCCGATCAAGGTTCAGGCTAAGAAGAATCTTATCAAAGAATAATTTCAGAAGCTTTTTAGAAATCAATAGTCAGGGCGAATGGTATAAAAGCTGTTTGCCCTACTTATTGTTTTAGCTGTTTTGAAAATTTTCGTATAAGGTATATGCTGTATGTTTATACGAAAATTTTTAAAATATAAGTTTAGGTCAAGCTATTATAAAGGCTTACGGGGCGCATGGGTCAAAGCCCCAACTATAAATTAAAGGAGTGCAGACAAATGAAATTATGGGCAGGACGTTTTTCTAAAGAAATCGATAAAAAAACCAATGATTTTAATTCATCGATTTCTTTTGACAGCCGTATGTACAAAGAGGATATCGAGGGAAGTATTGCTCATGCAACGATGATTGGTGAGTGCGGCATTATTGATAAAAGCGAATCCGAAGCAATCATTAAAGGACTGGAAAGCATACTTGCTGATATTGAAAGTGGTAAGCTGGAAATTGACCCGAATGCGGAAGATATCCATACATTTATTGAAGGCGAGCTGACCGAGAGACTCGGTCAGACAGGAAAACGCCTGCATACCGCAAGAAGCCGTAACGATCAGGTAGCTCTGGATATCAGACTTTATTTAAAAAAAGAAATTGTCAATGTTAAGGAAATGGTCAAAGAACTGATTGAAGTGATCTGCAATAAAGCAGAGCAGTATAGTGGTATTGTTATGCCCGGTTATACACATTTGCAGAGAGCACAGCCAATCACTTTCGGTCATCATCTGATGGCATATGCGGAAATGCTTCTGCGTGATGTTGACAGGCTGGAATGTGCCTACAGACATACCGACAGTCTTCCTCTCGGCAGCGGTGCGCTGGCAACAACGACCTACCCGATTGACAGAACGATTACGGCAAAGCTGTTAGGTTTTGAAAATATTTGTCAGAACAGCCTTGATGGTGTTTCCGACA
>CACYDD010000272.1 GCA_902773065.1 uncultured Ruminococcus sp.
AAATTTGCAGCCGCATTTGAATGGTGATATAATAAAGGGTACCAAGGGAATTTAGGAGACCAACCATGACCACCAAGCTCTGCCTCGGATGTATGACCGAGTATGACGGAAAATTTAATGTCTGCCCACATTGTGGATATGCTGAGGGAACACCTGCTGTAGAGGCCTACCATCTTGCGCCAGGGACGATTCTGCAGGAAAAGTATGTTGTTGGACGCAGTATCGGTCACGGAGGATTTGGTGTGACCTATTTTGGCTATGATGCTGCGCTGGGGCAGAAGATTGCTATAAAGGAATTCCTGCCGACTGAATTTGCCACCCGTTGTGTGGGCGAGACCTCGGTTTCAGTATTTACCGGAGATAAAGAAAGCCAGTTCAATACAGGTATTGAGAAGTTTGTTGATGAGGCCAGAAGATTGGCTAAGTTTAAGGACGTAGAGGGAATTGTGCGTGTATATGACAGTTTTATTGAAAACAATACCGCATACATTGTTATGGAATACCTCGAAGGGGAAACGTTACAGGAAAAACTTCAGAAAAACGGAAAGATGGAATTTGAGAAGGCTGTCAGCTATATAATTCCCATCCTGGATTCCCTCTCGAAAATTCATGCTGAGGGGCTGCTTCACCGTGATATTTCACCTGATAATATATTTGTGACAAATGACGGTAAAGTTAAATTAATAGATTTTGGCGCGGCGAGATATGCTACAAGTTCATATAGTAAATCCCTGTCTGTAATAGTAAAGCAGGGCTATGCTCCGATGGAACAGTACAGAAGCCGCGGCAATCAGGGCAGTTGGACGGATGTATATGCATGTGCGGCTACTTTGTACAAAATGATAACGGGCATTACTCCTGAGGACGCAATGGAAAGAGTAATCGATGACGGACTGCAGCCTCCTTCCAAGCTTGGAATATGTTTATCTGCTAACAAAAATATAAGCAGGAACGCAGAAACGGCGCTCATGAATGCCCTTAATCTGAAACCTGAGGACAGAACTCAGACGGCAGAAGAGTTTAAGAAAGAATTACTTTCTTCCGTAAAAATCAAGAGGAAAAAATCCACGCTGAAGACCGCTGATACAGGACGATGGCCTAAATGGGTAAAGATTTCTGCCCTGACGGCAGGAATTGCAATAGCTGCGGTTTTGCTGCTTTTGTTTACAGGCGTGATAAAGTTTGATTTTAAGCCGTCATGGAACAAATCCAAGCTTGATGACGGCTATTACAGGGTTCCGTATGTTATCAATACTGATGTTGTAACAGCTGAAAACAAGGCCGGCGAGGCAAAAATGCTTATACAGATTATTGATAAGAGCTATTCTGATGAAATTCCGGAAAATGAGGTGTTAAATCAGTCGCCTTCGGACGGAACTGTTGTTTCTAACGGTGCGGTACTTGAACTCGTAATCAGCGGAGGAAAGGAAAAAATCTACCTGATCAATATATCGGGAATGAAAAAAGAGGAAGCAGAAAGGCTGCTTAGTGATATGGGGCTTAATGTTTCAGTCGTTGAGCAGGAAAGCAATGAGGTTGCCCCGGGCTATGTTATCACCCAAAGCGTTGAAGAAGGCGGAGCCGTTGAAAAAGGCAGCATGGTGACAATCACTGTTTCTATCGGCAACAGCAACATTGATGAAACCAAAACGGTAAAGGTTCCTGATTTTACAAACAGAAGCTGGGAAGAGTGCAGCTCACTGGCAAGTGATAACAGAATATATATTTTCAAAGAAAATTCCGTCTACAGTGATACTGTGCCGAAAAACCGGATTATCAGCCAGAACATCAAGGCGGGTACCGAGGTTAATGAAGGCACAACTGTCGGTGTTGTCATCAGCCTTGGCAAGGAGACGGTGCGTGTGCCTGATGTACAGTATAAAGACATTCAGGATGCAGTAAGCATCTTGAAAGATGCAGGGCTGGAGCCGAAAACAGAATACATAGAAAACGAAACGGTTGCGAAGGATCATGTTGTAAAGCAAAGCATTGCGGCAGGTGAAGAGGTCGAAAAAGGAAAGCAGATTGTAATTTATATTTCACTGGGCAACAAAGAGGCTGAGAAAGCAAAGTTATCGGCAACACCGAAGCCCTCTGAAAAAAATACAGTTACTCCGACAAGCACTCCTTTGCCGACGAATACCCCTTTGT
>CACYDD010000273.1 GCA_902773065.1 uncultured Ruminococcus sp.
GTGGAATAAATGCAAATTACCATTTTGACTGATATCGTCTGTAGTTTCATGGTTTTTTACCCACACTTTCTAGGGAAGAGCCGGATTTAATTAATAATTTCTGAGAATTATTCTCATTTATTCATATTTTGTGTAAAACACCCTTTATCACAGCAGAGCTGTGATAACTCCATTTTCAGAGGAGACAAGATAATTCTTTAAAGTTGCTTTAAAACTGCAATAGAAGATATATCTTGCCTCCCCTGAAAGGGGAGGTGGCAAAAACCGCTACAATAAAGTTGAATAGAAGATAGAATCATAGTACATGCAAAACTTGAAAATTTGTAATAACTTGTGCGGTTTTTGACGGAGGGGTTCACCAACTGCCCCCGACTACTAAAGTCAACTTTAGCGTAAACACTTCCCCACATCATTCATTTCATATTTGAAACGCGGCGATAAAGTGGAATTTTGCACAAGCCTGAACGCAAAATAGTCCTGTGCGGTCACGCACCGGTTTTTTGGAAGGCACTGATAAAAAATCCGTCTGTTCCGTTTATTTGCGGAAACAGCGTTAACTGATTTTCGGGTTCATCCATTCCCCTTCTGATCCCGTCGGGAAGGGAAATTTCATAAGGCTCGAAATCCTTCCTTTCCGAAAGAAATCGTTCAGCGTTTCTGCCGTTTTCGTCCGGATTGAGCGTACAGGTGGAATAGATCAGCAGTCCGCCTTTTTTGACAAAGTCTGCACAGTTTCTTAGAATATTGTATTGCAGATCAGGCAGATTTTCAAGTCCCAGATCTTGTTTATATCTCAGTTCGGGCTTTCTTCTGATAATTCCCAGCCCCGAACACGGAACATCACAAAGCACTCTGTCTGCCTGTGGAAAATCCCTGTATTTATCGGCACTTGCCGCTATGGTTTCAATGATATTGATCCCGAGCCGCTTTGCGCCGTCCTCAATTAATCCGAGTCTGTGTTCATACAGGTCGCAGGCAATCATACTGCCCTGATTCTTCATCATTTCTGACAAGGTAAAAGCCTTGCCACCCGGAGCGGAACAAGCATCAATTACAGTATTACCGCTTTTTTTTTTTTTTTTTCCACAACATAGCTGACTTGCTCTGTCCTGAATATGAAATGATCCTTCTTTATATAATGCAAGCTCTTCAACAGCCCCCGTATTCTGCAATTCAATACAGTCCGGTACTTTCTCACAGCTTACTGCTGTGATGCCAATGTCAGAAAACCGCCCGATCAGCTCATCTTTACTGATTTTCAGCGTATTGACCCTCGCCGTCATCGGCGGTCTGCCGTCAAGCTCCTTTAAAATTCCCTCGGTCAGTTCATCGCCGTAACTGCTGCGCCACAGTCTGATAATTGCTTCGGGACAAGAATATTTAATCGATAAATATTTATTTTTGCCTCGTCTTTTATCGGGCAGTTTGATGTTATTTTCTTTTGTCGCCGCCCTCAGAACGGCATTGACAAACTTAGAAGCACTGTAAAGCTTATTATCTTTACACAGTTTTACACTTTCGTTTACTGCCGCACTTTCGGGAACAGCATCCATAAAATACAGCTGATACAATCCCATCCCGAGAATTGTGAGCACCGCTGCATCCAGCTTATTAACAGGCTTTGCGGAATACTGTGCCAGGTTATACTCCAGCAGTAATTTCTTTTCCAGCACACCGTAAAACAGCATAGAAGCAAACGCTTTGTCACGGTTTGAAAGACTGTTCCTGCCAAGCAGCGAATTCAATGTAATATTGGAATACGCAGAATCCTCCTGCACACGCATTAATGCTTCAAACGTGATTTGTCGTGCCGACTTTGCCATTTTCATGCTCCTAACTAAATTTCAGTTCCTTCGGGTCTGTCAAGTGTAAGCCGTTGATAAAAGCCTTTGCAGGCATTTTCTTTTTGCCTTCGGGCTGCAGCTCCGTAATTTCAACTGCACCTTTTCCGCAAGCCACAACAAACGGTGACAAAGACAGAACCTCCCCCGGCTCGCCTTTTCCCTCTGTGATAACGGTGCGGTGAATTTTGATTCTTTTGCCGTTGAGTTCTGCTGCGGCACTCGGCCACGAATTCAGTCCCCTTACCTTGTTGTGAACTTCCTGTGCTGATTTGCCAAAATCAATTTTTGACATTTCTTTTGTCAGCATTTTTGCATAGCAGGACTGGCTGTCATCCTGTTTTTCTCTTGTCAGCGTTCCTGCCTTTGCAGCGTGAATGACTTCAACGATCAGCTTAGCGCCAAGCTCTGAAAGCCTGTCATGAAGCTCATCGGCGGTTTCATTTTCACCGATTTCCAGTTCCGACTTCATCAGCATATCGCCTGTATCAAGACCGACATCCATATACATAGCAGTAACGCCTGTTTTGGTTTTGCCGTCCAGAACCGCCCACTGTATCGGAGCTGCACCCCTGTATTCGGGCAAAAGCGAAGCGTGAACATTCACACAGCCGTACTGCGGAAAATCCAGAATTTCCTTGGGCAAAATCTTTCCGTAAGCCACCACCACGATCATTTCGGGGGCAAGCTCTTTCAGTATTTCCAGAGCCTTTCCGTCTTTGAGGGTTGCCGGCTGGTATACCTCTATGTTGTTTTCCAGTGCCGTTACCTTCACAGGCGGCGGTGTCATGGTATAGCCTCTGCCCTTTGGCTTGTCGGGCTGTGTAAATACCCCGACAATTTCATTGCCGTCCTCAATCAGCGCCGTCAGACACGGAACGGCAAAATCGGGCGTTCCCATAAATACAATTCGCATATGAACCTCCGTCAGTTTTTACTTCAATTCGCTCGGGTCAATCTTGCGGATGATATGCTCCTTAAAAAGAATACCGTCAAGATGATCATTCTCGTGGCAGATTGCCTTGGCAAGAAGTCCTTCCGCATTGAGCGTAAACCGGTCGCCGTTCCTATTCTGTGCCGTGACCATCACATACATAGGACGTTCCGTAATGCCGAACTCTCCCGGACATGACAGACAGCCCTCACTGCCTTCCTGTCTGCCCTTTGTTTTGATGATCTTCGGATTGACAAATTCCAGTCTGCCCTCCCCGATATCGATCACAAAAATTCTCCGCAGAATTCCTACCTGCGGTGCTGCCAGCCCTACACCGTCTCCGTCATCCATCGTTTCGTACATATCATCGATCAGTGTTGCCAGCTTTTCATCAAATTTTTCTACAGGACGACAGATCTTCGTCAGAATCGGGTCGCCCTCCTTCACAATATTTCTTATCGCCATAAAAAACACCCCCGTTTTTTTAATTAACAATTAATAATTAGTGCTATAGTTAGGTTTTTTCTCCCTTTGAAGTTTTATTCCACAGGCGGCTTTCTCCTGCCCCTCGACCCCTCCGTCAAAAATTGCGGTAATTTTTTTGTAAATTCAAGTTCTGTATTCTATTCAAGTTAATGATTTACCTAAGTTTCTTCTGGCAATTTTTGCCACTTCCCCTTTCAGGGGAGGCGAGATTCGTATGCTGTCCAAACTTTTTGATGAATTTAAAGTGTAATAAATTTTTATGCAAGAACA
>CACYDD010000274.1 GCA_902773065.1 uncultured Ruminococcus sp.
AGATTAACCGCCTTGTACTGGTACTACAGGGCGGTTATTTCTTTATGATAAGGACGATGATCATCACTAACAAAGCAAATGAGATTACGTACTCCATCATTTCACCTCCTTTACAGAGGTGCTGAAACAGCCGCCGCCAATTCTCTACAAAAAGATTATATCATATATTATCGAAAAATGCAATATTCGATTTTAGAAAATAACAATACAAAACTGCCGTCAAGCGCTCATAATCAGCTTCTCGGCAGTTTTTCTTTTTAATCTTTTTCCAATTCGGTTGACCTGAATATATCAGTATTAAAGAAATCAAACAAACTGATGTTTAGTCCTTCACAAATTAGCTTCAAGGTTACGATCCCGGGATTTTTACTTTTGCCATACAGGATATTTTTGATTGTCGATGGTGCTACACCGGATTTGATCGCCAAAGCATGAATGGATAAATCATTGATTTCAAGCAGTTGAAAAATACGATTCTTTATCTCATTATACGTATCCAAAAAATCATTCCACCTTTCAAGAATTTTGATTAAATTATAATCAAAACGCTTGACAAAAGCGGGCTATATATGATACTATTAGGCTATAGATAGCCTATTTTTCACTGCTTTGAGAGGATTTAGGTGATATTATGAAATAATATGTAGAGTAAAATAGAAAAGCCTGTTCAAAAAGGAGATTAGATAATGGCAGACTCAATGGGTACGAAAGAAGCTTCGAGATTATGGGGATATTCTCAGGCGCAAATAAGCAAATGGTGTAGAGAAAAACAAATTGAAGGTGCAGAGCAGGACAAACCCGGCAGTCCTTGGCACATACCAAAGGACGCTAAATGTCCGAAGCCAATTAAATAGAAAAACATGGAGTGAACAACATGAAAAAAATAATAATATTTGTAATTTGTATGGTTATGATTATAACCATCTGCATTTGTTTTACAGCTTGTGGGAGCAACAATCCGCTGGTAGGAGAATGGAAATCGGAAAAAACAAATGGTATAATTAAATTCTATGATGATGGCTCATGCGATGTTAGTAAAAATGATTTTTGTGACTTTAACTATGTGCTGTACAAAACATATAAAAATGGATTTATTCTTTTCAGTATAAATGATAATGCTTATAATAAATATAGATATAAAATAGAAAACAGTCAATTACAAATTCAAGACTTTGATGGAAACAAATGGTATACGTACATAAAACAATAATTAAACTATTTATCAAGTTAGAGGAATAGCAATTGCGGTTGCCGCTACGCAGTGATTCCATCATATTGCTCAGTTTACATAAGAAAAATTATTCTTGACACATTCTGAGGGACGCAAAATATCTATAATCTATAAAAAACAAAACGAGGAGTGAACAACATGAAAAAATCAATTTCAATTCTTTTAAGTATAATAATTTTGACATTATGTATGTTTACAATCTCAGGCTGTGGAAATACGGATAATACTGTATCCGGCGAAACAAATCAAACAGCCATAAAAGAAACCACTCAACCTATTCAAGAAACAACACAAGATTTAAGAGAATATTATGGATCTGCAGAAGAAGGGGACATAATAAAGTACGGAAAGAACAAAGAAGGTCAAGATATCGAGTGGGTAGTAATTGAACGTGATGCTAAAAGCGCTGATTTAGTAAGCATAAGCAAAATTGCAGACAAAGCAGCGGATTTGTATGAGAATAACTATTTCTATGATACAACCCTTTTTTCGTGGATAGATGATGAGTTCATTGAAGACTATTTTTCAGTTGAAGAAAAAGAACTATTTAATAAATTTGACATATATAACATTACACCTTTGGAAGGAAAAACATACGTAAACGATATTGTCGGTAAATACGAAAACTATTTTTCAGAACCATTTTGGATGTTGGTTGCTGATGACGATGAAGATTTAAGGTATGAAGTTAATAGTACGATAGCTTTATGCTTTCCAAATTCAAATATAATCAGTACCCAGAACACCTATGATGAAAAAACTGTTTACACGATGAGAACCGGCTCTAGTGGACACATGAAAGAAGTAACAACAACCGATTCTTCTTTTTCAAAGGATGAACAAGCATTCACTGTACTAACTTTGGAAAACAAACTGAAAAGTAAGCACAATGTTGTTTTACAAATGACAATCTCTGGATTAAAGAGTCCATCATAAATAAGTTTACCATTGTGACAGATGTCGATTCCCTGGACTGGAAGGATCCCTCTCCCGAGCAGATGACCAAAACCGTGCTCGACAAGGTCACGGACGGCTCGATAGTCCTC
>CACYDD010000275.1 GCA_902773065.1 uncultured Ruminococcus sp.
CCGATTTCGATGCCGAAGAGGTTTCGTCCGCAGCTCTTGATCTTCTCTTTGTTTTTCCTGCAGAAACGCTCTGCGAAATCGGAATCATAAGATGCCAGGATAATATTTTCAGTTGGATGTTTTCCCAGATACCAGCTCGGCAGAGATTCACTCACCGTCATGCTCTTTCCGTGCTGCGGCGGGCATTCAATGATCAGAATGTCATATGCGTGGCCGGTATCCATTTCGATAAAGCTCTGGATTTTTCTGGCTAAAAAAGAAGACAGCCTGGTTCTGATCCAGCTGTCTCCATAGGCATAGGCTAGATATTCGGAATAATACCGCCGGGCCAGCTCCCTTCGGGCCAGCTCTGCAAGCAGATCACTATTCATATTTATCTTCCTCCCGCTCATTCCATTATATTTTGAGAATCATTATCAAGTTAATATATGATATTTTATAAAAAACTTTCAATAACTCTTTTTTTCATAAATCTTCCATTAACTTGTTTTTATGAGCAACTTTTGCTATATTATTTAAAAAATCTCATACATTTCACGGAGGAACCTATGAAACGATTTATATTTGCCTTATCATTTGTATTACTGATAGCACTTGCAGCAGGGATCGGCGCTGAAGCAAGTGATTTCTATGACGATTATCAATTTGATATTCTTGAAAATGGGACAATCGAAATAACAGAATACACTGGAAATGATATTGACGTGACAATCCCTTCAAAGATCCTCGATCTTGAGGTAACTTCCATAGGACGATATGCATTTCTTGATTGCTCTGATATGAAAAGTATTACAATCCCTGATACTGTAGTATCTATTGAGAGTAACCCCTTTTATTATTGCATTTCTTTAGAAAATATTTTTGTTTCTTTGGACAATCCGGCTCTGGCTACAATAGATGGCGTATTATTTAGTAAATCGGATAAACGTCTTGTATGTTATCCCGCTGGTTTAACTGAAGAAATATATGCAATTCCTTTTGGGATCCAGAATATCGGAGATTATGCCTTTTCATGTTCTAATTCTCTGACATCCATTATTATTCCTGAAAGCGTTATAACTATAGGAAACTTTTCATTTCACGCCTGTGAGCTCCTATCTAATATTATTATACCTGCAAGCGTAACCACAGTCGGAGACAATCCATTTATGCTTTGCGAAAATCTAAAAGGAATACTACTCTCACCAGATAATCCAGTTCTATTTACTATAGATGGGATATTATTTCACAAAACAGAAAATCGTTTGATATGCTGCCCTGGAAATACGCCCATAACGAGTTTCGATATACCAGATAATATATCTATAATTGGGTGTTGCGCTTTTTATAACTGTAAAAATCTAAAACAAATAACTATGAATGAGAATGTCAGAACCATAGAAAATGGCGCTTTTTTTGGTTGCAGAAACCTGGCAGAGATAACATTTTCAAAAAACATTAATACTATTGGTAATGATGCTTTTACACTTTGCTCAGAATTATCAGACATAATAATACCAGATGGAGTAACGAAAATTGAGGAAGGGACTTTTTCCGGATGCAGTAATCTAAAAAATGTGATTATTCCTAACAGCATCATTTCTATCGATGAAAAAGCATTTTCTTCATGCAACTCTCTGACTGATATTACAATTCCAAAAGATGTCATATATATTGGGGAAAAGGCTTTCTCTGATTGCCATAAACTCACAAATATATCTATTCCTGAAAGTGTTAAAGAAATAGGAGATAGTGCATTTTCTGGATGCAACAGTCTGACAGAAATCCAAATCCCGGCCAGTGTGGAAAAAATGGGAGCACAAGCTTTCTACGAATGCAAAAACCTGAATACTGTAATAATTTGCAATGGTATTGATTCAATAGAATCAGGGACCTTTTACAGATGTGGAAAACTGAAAAACGTCGAAATACCTGATAGTGTAACATCAATTGATACAAATGCTTTTCGTTACTGTGCTCAGTTGACAAATCTCTCAATTCCAGACAGTGTATCATCAATAGGTAAAAATACATTCTCAGGATGTGATAATCTCGTAATCACTGTCGGGCGTGAATCATATGCTAAACAATACTGCATTACAAACAATATCAAATATACTTATGCTGATGCTTTGGATTGGCTAACAAACTAATTGCACCTGATAAAATATCTCTTCATATCTCACTCTGCATCAGCTTCTCCAGCGTAAACCCTGCCAGACGGCAGAGAACCACATCACTGAGGGAATGCAAATCAGAAAGTCCTGTATCATCCGGAGAAGCGCCTTCCCCGTTGATCTCTTTAATA
>CACYDD010000276.1 GCA_902773065.1 uncultured Ruminococcus sp.
AAGCATTACCTCATGCACAGCAATACGTCCCTTATAACCGCTTTTGTTACACTTTTCACATCCGCATTTGCGGTATAGTGTAATTTCCTCATTCGGGTCAAGATCAAGACCGATCCGCTCATTCTCATCAGGATTATACGCTTCCTTACAGTTTAAACAAAGACGTCTTGCGAGCTTCTGGGCAATAATACCAAGAAGTGCCGACGATACCATGTACGGTTCGATACCCATATCCACAAGACGGGCAACCGAGCTTGGTGCGTCATAGGTATGCAATGTAGAAAGAACCAAGTGACCTGTAATAGCAGCCTGTACGGCGATACCTGCGGTTTCGCCGTCACGGATCTCACCGAGCATGATAATGTCAGGGTCCTGACGGAGAATGCTTCGCAGAGCCGCTGCAAAGGTAAGACCTGCTTTATCGTTTGTCTGAACCTGAGTAATACCGGGCTGGATCTGCTCAACAGGGTCTTCAACTGTAATGATATTGATATCCTCGCCCATTACTTCATGGAGTGCTGTATAAAGTGTTGTTGATTTACCGGAACCTGTAGCACCCGTTACGAGGATGATACCACGGTTACTCTTAACAAGATGATTAAATTTTTCAAGATTCTCCGGAAGGAAACCGATATTTTCCTTTTTCAGCTCCATACCCAGAGAGGTTGTAATACGCATAACGATTTTCTCACCGAACATACTCGGAAGAACAGAAATACGGAAGTCGATATCCTTTCCGCCTACACGATAATTGATACGACCGTCCTGCGGTATACGTTTTTCTGCAATATTCATGTTACCGATAAACTTGATACGGGATGTAACCGACGGGATCAGTTCCGGTGCGGTTTCCATATAGGTCTGAAGCTTACCGTCAATACGGAAACGGATTCTGAGACATTTCTCCATCGGCTCTATATGAATATCTGACGTTTTTGTAAAAATTGCCTCTTCTATCATATTGTTAACGAAACGTATGATAGGCTGATCATTTGCAGAAGCATCCTGTGCTGCTGCTTCTTCGGCTTCGATCTGTGCTTTGGACTTTCCGCCCTTTGATTCAAGAAATTCCTTTGCATCATCAATAGCCTTTTGAGCGGCGTACAATTCACGCAACTTGCCCGTGATTTTTGTCGGCTCACCGATAACAGGCTTGATCTTCATTTTTGTTGCAATAGAAATATCTTTCAATCCCTGGTAATTCAGAGGATCGGCAATCGCAACGGTAAGAAAACGACCCTCCTGTTCTATCGGAACTACCATGTGCTGCTGGGCAAGATCCTCGGGGATTATTCCACCGAGTTCTTCGGCAATCGAAACCGAATCAAGGTCGATATACGGAATAAAGAGCTGCTTTTCGAGTGCTTTACAAACCTGTTGTTCAGTAACGATACCATCCTCTATAAGGATATCAGCCACACGTTTACCACTATTTGTAGTCTTCTGTTTTATAAGCACATCATCGAGCTGTTCTTCGGTGATATCTCCTGAATTAATGAGGATCTGTCCAATTCTCAAGTTGCTTGCTCTCATAATTTCAGCTCCCTAAAATCAATTAAATAAACTCAAATACATATTCGCCAGATACTGCACAAGGTCAAACAGTACTATATATATGCAGAGTGCTGCCGCAATATAAGGACCGAAAGCAAGATAAGATCCGAATCCGACACTTCCATCATCTTCGGTTTCCGATTCCCGGCTTTCCTCTTCTTCCGGATCCGTACCATCTGTTTCACTGCCGGATGATTCCTCAGATTCAGCTGTTACGAATGCCGCTGCCGGAATACTTGTTTCTTCTTTCGGTTTTATTTCCGCAGCTTCTTTTGGTTCTGTATTATTTTCTGATTCTTCTGTAACAGCAGAATCAGGTTGACCCTGTACAATTTTTGAAATAATAATGATCGCAACAAAAAAGATTGTTGCCGTAATAATCGAGATAATAAATGTATAGATCGTTCCGGGAAAACCTGTCAGGATGCCAACAGCAAAAAACAGCTTGACATCACCGAAACCCATACCGTCACGTTTATACACCAGCATTCCTATAAGATCTATCACAATCATGGCTGCTGCACCGATTCCCGCACCTGCAAGCGGCGACCACCATGCACCATGCAGAATATGAAATCCTCTTACAATATCATATACACTGATACCGATAGCAAGAATTCCTAATATAACAGTAAACTGATCGGGAATGATCTGATATTTCAGATCCGCAATTGTAATCAGCATACAGTCAAAAACAACAAGTGCCAATATGATAAAATAAATATCGAAGCCCTTGTTGAACTGCAGTCTGCACAATGCAAGGCACACTGCCATGATGACAGCCAGTGGTATCCCTGAAGGAAAGAAAGATACACGCTGTCCACTGAGAAGCTCCTCGGAAGGAGTCTCATTATAATCGCAAAGCCATTTGGCAGGGATGCGATTAATAATGAGATACCCGAGTGCAGTCAGTGCAACTCCTGAAGGAATACATAATATAACCCACACCAAACCTGCAGGTGTATTCAAATAGTTAAGTGGCTGCATGATTTCCTACTCCGATCACGCTGAAGCTTCAGCGGATTCATCCACTGATGTAGCTGTATCAGTATCAGCACTCTGATTCTGAGTCAGGTCGAAATAGTAAAGTTTGATCTCAAGAGTCGTAACATAAAGCTGAGAAGAAGCAGGAACAGAAGCCTTTGAGGATTCCTCGCCTGTATCAGTAAAGTCATCAGGCTCTTTGATATTCATATGTGTGATGAAATAAGAACCGTCAGATTCACTTTCAAAGTACTTCAGCGTGTCGATCAGCTTCTGCTGTGTAGCTGTAAAGGAGAATGTGATAGATGTTGCATAAAGCGGATCACCTGTTTCTGACACTCTTCCTTCATCATCTGGCTGACCTTCCTGAACAGAAAGGGTCGAGAAATCATAATCGATGTTTTTGAGCATATCTCTTACATCATCAGCCGTTTTACTTGCATTGACCGTCAGTCTCGCATTTGTTTCTGAAACATCCTTCTGCAACTGACTGATCTTACTTTTTACCTCAGCGGTTCTTTCGATATAGTCCTTATACTGGCTGATCTGAGCTTCTGCCGAAGCATGCTCCTTATTATATGTATCTATTTTCTGTGAGAAAGGTATCTGAACAGCGATCAGGAAGATGATACTTATCACCAGGATAACGGCTAATGCCCATATAAATTTAGGTATTTTCACCTGCTGTTTATTTTCCATTATAGTTTACCTCCGTAAAGTTTGTTAGCGGACACAACTTAAATCAAACCAAAACTATGACATTGATCCGATATGATTTACGATGATTCTTCGGTCGCCGTTGTCTCATTAGCCGACAGCTCCTCTGTATCATCCGATACTCCTGCCTCTTTTTCGGCTTTTTTGATTTGTTCTTCGGTTATGATCAGTTTTATTTCAGCCCTGGTTCTCTGGCTGGGGTTCGTTCCGCCCTCATCTGTATCAACGATCGTTTTGATCTCATAGGTATCGCCAACCTTGAAATAACCCTGTTCGTCGATCTCATTTTTAAGGGCTACATATGCATCCAGGTTATCAATATCAACTTCTGTCGAAGCAGTATATGCCTCACTGTCAATCTCAAAACCCTCACAAGCCTTAACCTTATCCTTGACCTGCTCAAAAAGATTAGTAACAACATCCGCTGCTTTCAGACTTGTTGTCGGAAGAAGTGCAAGATTTGCTTCAACACTGGCTGCCTGTTTTTCCCAGAGAGCCTCATCAGCAATCAGCTGTTTTGCATCTGCATATTTTTTGTCATTGAGTTCCTGGGTATCATTTGTTTTCTGAACCTCAAGCAGACCCCACCAACCGAGTGTACCAACCATCCACAGTGCCGCAATGACACCGACACCGGTTGTTATGAGTTTTCCAAGTTTTGAGCCGCCTGCATCGCCCAGACCGCTGAGAACATTTGCCTCACCCATAAGAAGGTTTGCTTCTCCGGGAGGCATTGTAAGAATACCGTTAAGAGTAATAAATGATGTCGTTTCATAGCCTTTTTCGGAGGCTGAAGCTGCTGCTGTCGGAGGCTGAGAACCGCCTGAGAACAATCTTGTGACATTCTCGATCGGTGCAGTAAGACCTACCTGACGGCAATAGTTGGATATATTCGGAAGCTTTGCAAGTGCATCGATCAGCACAATCTCATCGATGTCAAGACGCTTTGTAGAAATAACCATTCGGAGGTTTCTCAGGATTTCGCCTGCTGCATTGTCAAGCATTGTCATTGTCTGCTTACGGGTAGCGGCAGACTTACATTTGTTACAAACACCAAGACCTTCCTGACGGATCAGGTCGATCGCACCCATTTTACTGATACCGAATTCGAGCGAGAACATCTCAGCGATATCTTCAAGAACGCTTGAGAATGACTGCTGGAATACAGGCGCACCGTTATGAAGAACAACAAGTCTTGTCGCAGCAAAATCCATACTGATAACTGCAACTGCTCTTGTTGCGGAGTTAATATCTTCCTTTGCCGTATAGAGCATACCGGCAATCGGCGGAGTGATTTTTGCGATACGGATATTCTCCTTTTCAAAACCGATTCTGATATCCGTCAGAAGACCTGTATTCATAGCGAAAAGGGATGCAGAAATTTCCTCTGCTTTGTTGGATTTACCATACTGCTGACCGTATTCAAAGTTGAGGATCGTATATTTGTCAACCTCCTGATGAAGTACGTTTTCTGCTTCGACACGGGCAAAAGTCGGGAGAAGCTTCTCCTTAGCGGGAGCATGTTTATACTCCTTTGTAATGAGAACATCTTCATCCTCTATACATAAAAATACAT
>CACYDD010000277.1 GCA_902773065.1 uncultured Ruminococcus sp.
CAGAATGATGACTGAATACAACAGATCGAGCAAAGATCGAATGAGGACAGATCGGCGTCATAACAATACATTTCATTGTCGGCTCTACCACCGGTCCGCCTGCGGCAAGTGAATAAGCACTTGATCCCGTGGGCGTTGAAATTATCAATCCGTCTGCACGGTAATTACACATATAATCCCTGTCAAGTGATACGTCAATATCGATCAGTCTTGAGAGAGAACCTCTTGAAATAACGGCATCATTGATGGAAAAAAATTCGTTCTTTCCGTTCAAACTTTGATGTACGACTTTGAGCATCATTCTTTTTTCTGTTGTATAATCGCCTGTTTTTAATCTTGAAAGCATTGCAAGCTCGTCAGGCTCCAGCCCTGCCACATAGCCAAGCCGCCCCATATTGATACCGAGCAACGGTTTTTTCAGCGGTGCAGCATGACGTGCGGCGTGCATGATCGTACCATCTCCGCCGATCGTCAACACCATACTAGATGCAGCAATCAGACTGTCTGTATCCCTAAAAAAGGTAATACCTGAATCCTTGTAATGACTTTTCAGGTTTTCAGTCATATAGATATTCATACCGTCACGGTGCAGAATTTCTATGACATCAAGCGAGGTGTGAAAAGCACCTTTTCTTGTCAGATTCGGCATCAGGGCAATATTTTTGATACTTTGCATACACTCATCTCCGATGGTGATTATTTATCCAGTTCTTCATGAGAACGCTCTACAAGAGATAGAATATCAAAGGATTTTTCCGCTTTGGGTAAGTCCGATTTCTGTATGTATATCAGGTACTCAATATTTCCCTCAGGTCCTTTGATCGGCGAATAATCAAGGTCAAGCACACTGAATCCGTTTTCAAGGCAAAAACGATAAATTTTACTGATAACATCTTCGTGTATCTTCTTATCACGGACAACACCTTTTTTTCCGACATTTCCCCTGCCTGCTTCAAACTGCGGCTTGATCAGACATACTGCCGTTCCCTCATCTTTCAGAAGCGGTCTTGCGGCAGGCAACACAAGTTCTAATGAAATAAAGCTGACATCAACACTGAAAAAATCGATTTCATCTGGTACTTGCTCTTTTGTGATATACCGTACATTTGTTCTTTCCAGGTTCACAACACGTTCATCATTTCTGAGCTTCCAGACAAGCTGACCGTATCCGACATCAATGGCATATACCTTTTTTGCCCCATTCTGGAGCATACAGTCTGTAAAGCCGCCGTGTGAAGCACCGATATCCATTGTGATCTTATCGTTGAGATCGATTGGAAATACTTTCATTGCTTTTTCAAGCTTCAATCCCCCACGGCTTGCATATTTCAGCTTATTGCCCCGAAGTTCTATATGTACTGTTTCGGGATAAGTCGTACCCGGTTTATCGGATTTCTGATTGTCTACATAAATAATGCCTGACATGATCAGAGCCTTTGCCTTTTCTCTGCTTTCTGCTATGCCTGCTTCAAACACCAAGACATCAAGACGTTTTTTATTTGCCACCTGAATTTTCACTCCTGTTACGGTCTTTTAAAATTTTTTCATACATTGTTTCGGTATCAAGACCGAGAGAATGTAACGCAGAATCTGCTTTCGCCTGCTGAACATAGTTTTCTATGGCAGTAAGAGTATATTTTCCTTTAAAACCGTTCTGATAAAGCATAAAGCCGAAATTTTCTCCGACACCGCCGTATTTAATTCCTTCTTCAAAAAAATAACAATAGTTGTAACCAAGAGATTTTCTGACACAGTCAAGTGCAACCGGCTTAATTTTGTTCAGTTTCAGGATACAAATATCGACTCCCTGCTCTTTCAGCTTTTCTGCCGCAAGACAGGCATAGGAAAACATACGTCCATAAGTTATAATCAGTGTATCGGCTGATTTTTTACCATAAAAAATATATTCTTCGCCGTTATAGTCGTAATCCTTCGGAAGATACAGTTCTCCGCCCCTCGGGTATCTGACACCAACAATATCGTTGGTTTTATAAACGGCGGTATAAAGCATATCATTAAGTTCTTTGAACGACGACGGTGCATACATTGTCGCATTGGGTATCGTATTCATAAAGGCAACATCAAAAATTCCCTGATGAGTCTCCCCATCCTCACCAACAATTCCTGCCCTGTCTATTGCCAGAACCACATGCAGATGCTGTAAAGCGGCATCATGCAGGATCTGGTCATAGCTTCTTTGCAGGAAGGTAGAATAAACAGCAAATACCGGGGTTGCATTGGCAGCGGCAAGACCACTTGCAAATGTTACAGCGTGTTCTTCGGCAATACCTACATCAAAAAATCTGCTTTTATATTTTTTCGCAAAATCACTCAGTCCCGTACCCATTGACATAGCCGCTGTAATAGCACACAATTTCTTGTCATTCTGGGCATTATTACACATAAATTCACCAAACACATCCGAATAACCCTTTGAAGAGCTTTTCGGTTCGCCTGTTTCCACATCAAATGCCGAAATACCATGAAAATCCTTGGGATTTTTTTCAGCAAATTCA
The DNA here is from genome assembly GCA_902773065.1 of uncultured Ruminococcus sp. Lineage (GTDB taxonomy): Bacteria > Bacillota > Clostridia > Oscillospirales > Acutalibacteraceae > UBA1213. Next base: position 2,517 of record CACYDD010000277.1, read on the forward strand.
TAACCTTTACCTTTGGTAGTACAGATGTGCAGAAATACAGGGCTTCGGGAGAGTTTGGCAGCTTTGAGTGCTGTCTGAAGCTGGTGAATATTATGACCGTCAAGTGGTCCGTAATAATTAAAGCCAAGCTGTTCAAACATTGTTTTTTGATGACCAAAAAAATTCTGTCTGACCCAATTCTTCATGCCGCTGATCATGCGTGATAACGATTTTCCGATCAGCGGAAGTCTGTCCAGTCTGCTGTGAACTCTGTTTTTTGCGTTAAGATAGGACGGACGTATTCTGATATTGGTCAGATGACGTGCCATGGAGCCCACATTTTTGGATATTGACATTTTATTGTCATTCAGAATCACGATCAGGTTTTCTTTTGATCTTCCTGCACAATTCAGACCTTCAAGAGCAAGTCCTCCTGATAAGGCACCGTCACCGATCACGGCAACGGTATAATGCTTGTCATTGTTGATTTCCCCTGCACAGGCGATACCGAATGCCGCAGAAACAGATGTGCTGCTGTGTCCTGTATCAAAAGCATCATATTCACTTTCATTACGTTTCGGAAAGCCTGACAAACCATTTTCGGTTCTGATCGTATTGATCTTATCCTTACGTCCCGTAAGAATTTTATATGCGTAGCTCTGATGACCCACATCCCAGACGATTCTGTCTTTCGGAGTGTTGAATACCGTCAGCAGAGCAATTGTCAGTTCTACCACGCCTAAGTTTGAGGCAAGATGTCCGCCGTTTTTGGAAACAACGGATATGATTTCCTTTCTGATTTCATCAGAAAGCGTATTTAATTCATCAGCAGACAGTTGATCCAGGTCAGAAGGTGAATTAATTTTATTTAAGATACTTTCATCTGCCATTTTCACTATC
>CACYDD010000278.1 GCA_902773065.1 uncultured Ruminococcus sp.
GCCTGTTTCAGCTGGCTGAGAAGATTTGACAGCATACCGCCCGGTACCTGATAAATGAGAGCCTTTGCATCTGTTGCAAGCATTTTGGGGTCAAGAAGTCCGCTTTCGATATATTTCTGACGCAGCCCCATGAAATATTCTCTGATCTCTGCCAAAAGCACAAGATCAAGACCTGTATCATACGGTGTACCCTGTAAAGCTGCCACCATTGATTCTGTCGGAGCATGAGAAGTACCGTTTGCAAGCGGTGACATAGCCGTATCAATTCTGTCTGCACCTGCTTCAATACCCTTGAGCAGACACATGGAAGCAAGACCCGATGTATAGTGAGTATGAAGCTGAACAGGCAGATCAACTGCATTTTTGATCGCACCGACAAGCTCTTCCGTATAATATGGTGTCAGCAGAGCCGCCATATCCTTGATACAGATCGAATCCGCGCCTGCCTCCTGAATTCTTTTTGCATAGTCAACATAATATTCCGTTGTGAAAACAGGACCAGTTGTATAACTGATTGCTACCTGAGCCTCCACATTAGGATTCTCTTTTTTGGCAGCCTTTGCCGCCTTGATCGCTGTCTGAAGGTTTTTGATATCGTTCAGTGCATCGAAAATTCTGATAACATCGATACCGTTTGCCACACTGCGCTGTACAAAATATTCAAGTACATCGTCTGCATAATGACGGTAGCCGAGCATATTCTGTCCTCTGAAAAGCATCTGGAGCTTTGTATTGGGGCAGTGTTTACGCAGAGTACGCAGTCTGTCCCACGGATCTTCATCAAGAAAACGGATACAGGAATCAAATGTTGCACCGCCCCAGCACTCCAGTGAATAAAAGCCGACCTTATCAAGCTTTTCCAGAATCGGCAGCATATCACTCAGCGGCATTCTTGTTGCGATCAGAGACTGGTGTGCATCACGCAGCACGGTTTCGGTCACCTGTATTTTTTTCGCCTTTGCCGATTTTTCGGCTGGTTTGCTATCCTTGACCGATACCGGCTTTTCGGGCTTCGGCTGATGCTTAGCCGGTGCGGATTTTTCTGTTACTTTTGTTTTTTTAGCCATTACGACCTTCCCCTTTCTGTGTTATCAGGTCAAATCTCAGTTAAGAGTGACAAGAACTGTACCTGTGTCAACAGATTCGCCCTTGTTGACATTGACGGAAGCGACAGTGGCATCTTTCGGTGCTTTGATCTCGTTTTCCATCTTCATTGCTTCGAGAACAACAAGAACATCTCCTGCTTTGACAGTCTGACCTGCCTTAACGGGAACATTTACGATCGTACCCGGCATCGGAGAATTCACAGGCTCACCGTCAGCCGGTGCTGCTGCCTTCTTTGCAGCAGGTGCAGCCTTCGGAGCGGCTGCCGGAGCTGCGGCAGGTGCAGCGGAAACGGAAGAACCGTCTGCTTCCTCTACCTGAACATCATAAGCGACACCGTTTACCGTAATTTTTAAATTTTTCATAGCAGTAAATTCCTTTCCTATATCAATCAAATGTAAAGATTATTATGTTTTTTCGGAAGAGTCGAAACTCTCTTGTCAGCAAGAATATCAAGTGCTGCACTGATTTTTGCTCTTGCTTCTTCAGGAAAGATAACATCCTGAACATAGCCGTTGGCGGCAGCGTCAAGAGCAGACAGTTCATTTTCCTTGAATTCGGCTACGATTTTTGCTTTTTCTGCTTTCGGGTCAGCTGCACCCTTGAGTTTTCCGCCGAAATCATCGCCCAGTGCAATGACAGCAGCAGCTTCAGGAGCGAGAGCAGAAACGCTTGCGCCAGCAAAAGCAAATGTGATATCTGCTGCAGCACCTGTGCCTGCCACTGCGATATAAACAGCACCGTAAGCATCGCCTGTGATAACCGTCACTTTTGCTGTTGTAGCTTCTGCGTATGCTGATGTCAGCTTTGCAGCGGATTTAATGCAGGAGAATTTCTCTGCATCGACCAGTGTAACGACAGGAATACCGAATGCATCACAGAAACGGACAAATCGTGCTGCTTTGGAGCTACCCTGACCGTCAAGAACCTTTCCCTCTGTTTTCACGATACCAACGGTTGCACCCTCAACGGTTGCCAGAACGGTACGGACACTTTTGCCGTACTCAGCCTGCAGTTCTACTGTGCTGCCGCCGTCAGCAATATTTGCAATGAGATCCTCTGCCGCTGCGTCGGCATCGGCAAATTCAACCGTACCGGCATAATCCAGATTATTGGACGGGAGCAGGTCAATGACAGTTCTTGCCTTTGCAATCGCTGCCTCCTCGTTTTCGGCTGTGATATGAGCCACACCGCGAGCAGCATTTTCTTCTGCGGAAGCATTGCTGCCGTCTGTATTAAGAGAAAGCTGTGCCTCCTTTGACAGAATCACGATATCACCGCTTACTGCGATCAGTGCCTGTGTGCCGAAGCATTTACCAAGCACAAGAGAAACCTGTGGAACAACGCCCGAAAGGTTGCTTGAATATTTCAGCACATCACCGTAAGCACCTAAAAGGTCACTTCCCTGATCAATTCTGCCGCCGACAGAATCATACACTGCTACAACAGGTGCACCTGTTTTCAGTGCAAGGTCATAGACCTTTTTGATTTTTGCTGCCTGTGCCTTTGACATCGCACCGCCCGAAACATCGCTGTTCTGTGCAAATGCATAAACACCGATTCCACCGACAGTACCTCTGCCTGCAACAACCTCGGCATAACCGTCTTTTGATTTGACAAAAGCATCAATTTCTGTGAAAACACCGTCATCGAACAGCTTTGTCAGTCTGTCATACGCTTTTGTACCGGCTGTTTCGCTTCTTGCTGTCTGAAGTGCTTCAATTTTTGATTCAACACTCATCCCTTTTCCTCCTTAGCAAATTGATGAAAAAATAATTTCAAACAATATTATAGTATAATTTTGTCAAAATATCAAGCTATAAATAAGCAAAAATAAGCAAAAATGAAATACTGCTCAAAAAAATTCAGTGTATTCTCCCTTTGCGGTTCTGTCGCTCAGAAAATTTTCTCCTGCCCATGTCATCAATGTGCAATGTACATTGCACATTGTACATTGTTTTCCGGATTCTTTTTACTTTTTACTTGTATTTTCACTTGCTTTACAGTATAATGGAATTATATACGCAAAATAAGTTCGTAAATAGGAATTTAAATTTCTTATTTTTACTGTTTGATAATAAGTCAGATATAACTATTGGAGGTCTGTTTAATGAAAAGACTTGCTGTAATATTGGCGGCTGCTCTGATTGTCATGTCCGTTTCAGTCACCGCTTTTGCTGTGCCGGACGAACAGTCCGGCGATGAGCAGACAACATCAGCTGCGGCAGAGGAAAACGGTGACGAAAACGAGGATCAGGACTCCGCTGCCGATGAAAATACAGAAAATGATAATGAGGACTCCGAAGAATCCTCCAACAGTGAAACTTCCGAAAATACGGAAAGTTCAGAAGAAAACAGCCGGACAGAACAGGAAAGTTCTTCCGCTCCGACAACAAAAATTGATATCAATAATATGAAGTTCAATACATATAATATCAAAAATGTCGATATGTTTATTGACATACCACAAGATATGTATGTACTAACCCCGAATATTGCAGAAGACGATCCCGTGCTTGATGCCGTAAAGCTGACCAAAAAAGAGGTGGAGGAAAGCTTCGCAGATACCGACACCTGTATCAAAGCATTTGCCAAGGATTTTTCATTTGATATTACTGTCACTATGACAAGGAATTCCACAACAAAATCGATCGGAAATCTGACCTATCTGGATGATCAGAAGGTTCAGCAGATGATCGACAAGCTTCTGAAAAGTGATTATACCAAAGGCTGTGCAAAAAACACCTACAACAATACGCTGTTTCTGACACTTGATCTGGAATATGATTCGGACGATACTCATATTTACGGAATACAGCAGTATACGGTGATCAAAGACAGAAATATCATTGTCACGCTGCAATCCTATGACCAGCCAATCTCCAAAGACCAGAAAGCACTTCTGAGTCATATCATGCAGAGTGTATTTTTTGAAAACGTGGAACCCGAAGAATCTCTTGTCAGTGATGTCGGCAATGCCACCTTTGAAGAACTTGACAGAAGATATCTCTACATAATGGCTGCTTCCCTCATTGCTGCCGCAGCACTCGCCGGCATGATCATTGCTGCGATCAAACGTCGTGAAACGGTTGCCAAAAAAGATGAAGGTACAACTGAACCCGAAACCAAAAAGCCGGAAAAGAAATCATCATTGGATGTTAAAAATGACGACGAAACGGATGACAATGATATTGACGAGGATTATAAAAATTCTCTCCTTCCGCTGGCGGATGAAAATGTTCTGTTTAAAAATAAGAAATCTGAGGATAAAAACAATGCTTCTGACGGAGAAACAAAAGTCTTTCCGAAAATTGATGCAGGTGCGACCATTTCCATACCGAAAAATCCATACACACCTGTCGGCAAGGCTGAGCCTGTGACAACAACAGAGATGTCGGTAACTTCGGAAATTGCGAAGCTCTCCATTATCAATGAAGAAGCTAAACGGCAGGCGGAACTGAAAAAGCAAAATAATGAGGAAGATGATGAGGGTGTTGTTTTTGCAGAAAGCTCACCTAAACCAAAGACCGAAATCGTTCAGATCGGCGAATCTGTGCTTAACAAAAAGCCAATGAAACCATCTCCGCAGGATATCAACAGAGCAAAGGCAGTTAAAACCCCTGATGAGGATCATACGCAGAAACCGCTGTCGAATTTTGAAAGACGTTTCGGAGGCGGAGGAACATCTGCTGACGCGAAAGCCAATGCAAATGCCAACAGCTACAATCCCGCAAAACCGCTTGCAACAGAACCGCTTCCGTCCGTAAGTGACAAAGCAACTGAAAATACAACCGAATTTAAAAAGCCCGAACCACAGCTTTCCAGCTTTGAAAAGCGTTTCGGAAAGATTCAGCCGGCGACGAGTGATCATCCGAAAGCTGATAAAACTCCCGTTACCGATGAGATCAAACCCGAATTAACAGAAGAAGCTCCTGTTGTCGAGGAAGATGCTGTTCCTGAAATCACGGAGGAAACGCCTGCTGTCGAGCCTGAACCTGTTCCCGAAATCACAGAGGAAACTCCTGCTGTCGAGGAGGAAGCTGTTCCTGAAATTGTAGAAGAAACCACTGCTATGGAGGAGGAAGCTGTTCCCGAGATTGCAGAGGAAACTCCTGCTGTAGAGGAAGAAGCTGCTCCTGAAATTGCAGAGGAAACGCCTGCTGTCGAGGAAGAAACTGTTCCAAAAATCACAGAGGAAACTCCTGCTATGGAGGAAGAAGCTGTTCCCGAAATTGCAGAGGAAACTCCTATTGTAGAGGAAGAAGCCGCTCCTGAAATTGCAGAGGAAACGCCTGCTGTCGAGCCTGAACCTGTTCCCAAAATCACAGAGGAAACTCCTGCTGTCGAGGAAGAAGCTGCTCCTGAAATTGCAGAGGAAACTCCTGTTGTCGAGGAAGAACCCGTTCCAGAATTTGTAGAGAAAACTCCTGATGTAGAGGAAGAAGCTGTTCCCGAAATTGTAGAGGAAACAGCAGAAGAAACTCCTGCTGTCCCGGAAGTAACCGCAAAAATAGGTAAGACGGATATCAGCGATGATATTGATGATTATCTCAGCACCGAGGACGAAACCGATACAGAAAATGCGGAATCTGTCGGGGATGAAGATGACAAAACCGAAGAACCTCAAAAGCTGAGCTTTTTTGAGAAATTCAAGAATAAATTATTCGATGCAGGCGAGGACGGTCTTTATGAAACGGAATTGCAGGAGCCTGAAAAGAACAAGGAAAGCACCAATAAATTCCTGAACACATTGAGGGATAAATTCAAATACCGTGCACCTGTTCCAAAAGAAGAACTTATTCAAAAACAGGAACGCAAAAAATCCGAATCTGAAATCACCAAAACAACTGAATCGGAAAAAACAACAGAAGGTGCAGAAATTTATAATGCTGCTAAAATTGCCAAAGCAACAAAACCGCAAAAGGATGCTCCGATCGAGCTTGATATTCAAAAAGGCGAAAACGGCAGTATCGTGATCAATGACCGCAACGGCAATCCGCTGGGCGTAGAGGTCAAAGACGGTAATGCGGAATTAAAGGTAAAAGCGGAAGAAGCTACCGAAAAGGCAAAAATCGAAGCTGCCAAAGCCGAAAAAGCTGCAACCGAAAAAGCAAAAAAGGATGCCGCAAAAGCAGAAGCCGAAAGAAAAGCGCGTGAAGGCACAGAAATCTATCGTGCTCCCGAGCAGACCGCAAAAAACACCAAAGGCAAAAAAGGCAGAAAGAAAAAGAAAAAAGAAAAGGCTGCCAATGCTGCAAATCCGACAAATCTTGTAAAAGAGGGACTTAATGCAGCTGTTCAGGAAAAAACAGCCGAAACTGCTGCAGCTGCCGGCACAGTACTCACAGCAGCTGAGATACTCGCAAATGCAGTGGAAGCTCCCATCAAAGAGGAAACACCTGTTAAACCTTCTAAGAAAAAATCCAGAAACCAAAAGAAAAAAATAAATAAACCACAGCAGGAAATCCAAAAAGAGGCAAAACCTGCTGAAACAAAAACAGAAGCCAAGCCCGAGGACAAGAAGCCTGTTGAAGTGAAAGCAGAAATCAAAGCCGAGGACAAGAAGCCTGCTGAAACAAAGACAGAAACCAAGTCCGAAGTAAAGAAGCCTGCTGAAACAAAAGCAGAAACCAAACCCGAGGTAAAGAAGCCAGCTGAAACAAAAACAGAAACAAAGTCCGAGGACAAAAAAACTGTTGAAGCAAAGGCAGAAACAAAGTCCGAGGACAAGAAGCCTTCTGAAACAAAAGCAGAAACCAAACCCGAGGTAAAGAAAACAGCTGAAACAAAAACAGAAACCAAGCCCAAAGTAAAGAAGCCTGCTGAAACAAAAACA
>CACYDD010000279.1 GCA_902773065.1 uncultured Ruminococcus sp.
CCCAGCAGCCTCTGCGTCCGCAGGTACAAAGACGACCGTTGTGCTGGATAACAGTGTGAGCGACTTCCGCACCGGCATAGTTGGAACCGCTGTAGATCATGCCGTCAACGATAATACCGCCGCCGACACCTGTGCCGAGAGTGATCATAACCGCATCATTGGCATCCCTTGCAGCACCGACACAGTATTCGCCGTAAGCAGCAGCATTGGCGTCATTCTCAACATAAACCTTAATGCCGAGTCTTTCTTCCATCATCTTCACGATTTCCCAGTTATGGAAATTGAAGTTGTTGGCAAATTCGATCACGCCTGTTTCACTGTTGACTGCACCCGGAGCACCGATTCCGACATATTGGATATCATCCTTTGTCAGACCTGCATTTTCGAGAGCAGAAACCGCTACAGCCGCCATATCATCGGAAATACCCTCCTGTGTGCAGGGCTGGGTCGTTTTACAGCTTGCTTTAACGATGATCTTACCATCCTCGTCAACGATACCGGCAACAATATTTGTGCCGCCGAGATCAATACCTAAATAATACATATGTTTATGCCTCCAATACAAAAACTTTACTTTCCCTATTATAGCATATCGTACAAATTAATAAAAGAAAAATCTGAAATTTTTTTATTTTTATCAATTTAACCAATTATCGACGAGTTTTGATGGCTATTTTGCCTAATGGAGGGCGAGGTTCAGGCTTCGGTATTAAGAAAGTTCAGGAGAAAACGCTTGGCAAGGCTGTTTGGCATGATGTTTTCGGCGGCTTCATCAACGGAGAACCATTGCGCCTTGTCAATTTCCTTTTCGCTCAGACCGTCAAGGTTTTCACTATCAACGACACAGCTGAAATTCAGCATAAGTGTATTGGTTTTGGGAAAATATTCACTTTTGTTGAATCGCAGACTCTGTACAGTGAGTCCTGTTTCTTCCCTTACCTCACGGATCACGGCATTTTCTGCACTTTCACCTTTGTTGACATAGCCTGCCACAAGAACATTGTTTTCCGTTCCGTATTGTTGTATCAAAAGAATTTTATTTTGGGATGGGTTTTCAACAATCATACTGACGGCTGTTGAAAAGATAGGGAAGCGGTACTGCTCACAGCCTTTGCAGTAGGGGATCAGCCCTTCTCCTTCCAGCTCTTTCAGTTCCAGTAAAGTTCCGCATTCATAACAGTATTTCATGTACATTCCTCCGTATATAGTTTAAAAACATCGGGGCACAATCTGAGACCCGATGTTTTTAGTGGGAAGTGGTTAGTGGTAAGAAGCTGAAAGCTTTTGTCAATTAATAATTAGTGGCATAGTGAAGTTTGTTTTATAACATAGATACCTTCAACCTTCAACCTTCACCCTTCACCCTTAATCAAGTTTCTGCGATGACTTCGACTTCACAGAGGACGTTTTTGGGGAGCGTTTTGACAGCAACGCAGGAACGTGCCGGTTTGCTTGTGAAGTATTTGCCGTAAATTTCATTGAAAGCGGCAAAATCATTCATATCTGCAAGGAAACAAACGGTTTTGACAGCCTTGTCAAAGGATGAACCTGCTTCTTCAAGGACAGCACCGAGGTTTTTCATGACCTGCTCTGTCTGACCCTCAATGGTGTCTGCTTCAACATTGCCTGAAGCCGGGTTGATCGCAATCTGACCCGAAGTAAAAACAAGACCGTTCACCTTGACAGCCTGTGAATAAGGACCGATTGCATCGGGTGCATTTTTTGTGTAAACTTTTTCTGACATAATGATCTTCCTTTCTCATTTATCTGACCGGCAATGCCGGTGATCAGCTTTCTGATTCTATATCCTCCGCAGCAGGATACAGTCCTGCCGAGTATATATTCAGCTCGTCACGCTTCAATACATAATAGGCATTGTAATATTCCAGCTCACCAAGTGCTTCGGTCATCCATTCTTTGGCATTGTTATAATCGTCTTTGCTTTCAAAACGTATCTCAATCACATTCTTGCCGTTTTTGAACTGTTCCATCACACAGGCTTTGAAGCCAAGTTTATCGCCTTCTGCAATATAATAGCCCATTTTCTTGTAGTAATTGTCGCCTGATGAAGTATCTTTTTCGTCGTCGTCTCTGTTGTCCTCGGGTTTATGCTCATCCAGGCTTTCCATTTCCGATTTTGTAATACAGAAGAAATCATGCAGGATATATGGTTCTCCGTTTTCGTCGGATTTCCCCAGATCATCCCATGTGACATCGGTGTATTTTTCGCCGCTCGAAAGAGAGGGAAACTTATTCCATGTATGTTCCTTGGAATACAGCTCCTTGCTTTCGATACCGGCTTTTCCGGCAAGATAGGTTATTGCATAAGTGTAACCCTGACAAACTGCCTTATGCTCCACAAGCGCACCGTAAATATCGTGAGAATGTTTATTTTCATCATCATTGACAAATTCTGTGCGTCTGACCAGTTCATCATGAATGAAAAGCAGTTTTTCCCAGTCATCGTTTTCTGCACTTGCCGGAATTGCCTGGATAATATTGTCAGCTTCTTTTTCCACAAGCTTTTGCATTTGTTCGTTTTCGTCTGCATCGTCAAGATAGTAAAAATGGTAGATTCTGTAATCACTTTTTTGGGGGATAGTTACCTTGAAGCTTTTTACCCAGAAATTATCCCAGCAAATATCCTCCCAGCTCAGACTGTCGCCGTTTCTGACAGCAATAGTCGGTTCAGTAGCCGAAAGGTAGGATTTAAGGATCGCAAATGATTCTTCGGGATTTTCTTCATTCCATTCGATCACAGGCACACCGTCGGGGACAGGGGAGCTTTTCTCTGTCGGTATTTCCTCATTCCGGTATTCGTTGTAAGCCCACAGCCCCATACTGCCGCACAGAACTGCCAGCAGAAGAAAAAGACTGAGGATATTTCCTGCCGGATTTTTACGGCTCAATCATATCACCTCGTTTGATTTACTGAACAATGCGGTAGCCTTTCCTGGAAAGCTCGTCTTTGATTTTCTGGATATGCTCGTGGTTTCTTGTTTCGAGTGAAAGCCGCAGGTAGCAGGAATTGATATCCGTGTTAAGGTCGGCTCTGTCATGGCTTACGGCAACAACATTTGCACCAAGCTTGGAGATGATTTTTGATACGGACTGGAGTTCGCCGGGCTTGTCAGTAAGTGCAATGGTGAACTCAGCCAGTCTGCCTGTTTTCTGCAAGCCTCTGTCAATTACTCGTGAGAGGATCGTAACATCGATATTACCGCCCGAAACAAGACAGCATACTTTTTTGCCCTTGAGCGGGAATTTATCGAACAGTGCCGCTGCTACGGAAACAGCACCTGCACCCTCGGAGATCAGCTTCTGTTTTTCGATCAGCGACAGGATCGCTGTTGCTACTTCATCATCTGTTACGGTGATGATCTGGTCAACATATTTCTTGCACAGTTCAAATGTCAGGTCGCCGGGAGTTTTGACCGCGATACCGTCGGCAAAGGTATTGACAGACGGGAGCGTTTCAATATTGTCGTGTGCTACGGAAAGATACATGGACGGAGCACCTGCGGACTGAACACCGTAAACCTTGACGTTGGGGTTCAGGGATTTGATCGCATAGGCAACGCCGCTGATGAGTCCGCCGCCGCCGATCGGTACAATGACTGCATCAACATCGGAAAGCTGGTCGAGTATTTCAAGACCGATCGTGCCCTGACCGGCAATGACCATTTCATCATCAAACGGATGAATAAAGGTAGCACCTGTTTCCTTTTGCAGCTCTACTGATTTATCGTGCGCATCGTCATAAGTGCCTTCTACAAGACATACCTCTGCGCCATAGCTTTTGGTAGCCTCTACCTTTGAAATTGGGGCGGAATTCGGCATACAGATCAGCGATTTGATACCATATCTCTGTGCCGCAAGCGCAACACCCTGTGCATGGTTGCCGGCACTGCAGGCGATAACGCCCTTCGATTTTTCCTCAGCCGTAAGCTGTGAGATCTTATAATAAGCCCCCCTTGCCTTAAATGCGCCTGTTACCTGCAAATTCTCCGTTTTCAGGTACAACTCGAAATCATCCGAAAGATTGGTTGCCTTGATCATATCGGTCGGTCTGATCACATCTTTCAGCACATAAGAAGCATGATATATTTTGTCCAAAGTCAGCATTTTTAATTTCCCCTCAATTTTAATAAACTTTACTATATTAAAATACCGCTTTTTCAGTAAAATGTCAAGATGTAACCGAAAGATGTGCATAGAAAAAGATAGGAAGTAAATTTTTTGAAAAAAATTTAAAAATATACTTTATATTTTGATGAATATGCTGTATAATAGAGTCGTTAGGTGTGTTGCACTACATACCCGAATCAAAATTTTATGGAGCGTGATTACAATGGCATTGGTAAATGCAGCAGAAATGCTTAAAAAGGCAAAGGAAGGCCACTATGCAGTAGGTCAG
>CACYDD010000280.1 GCA_902773065.1 uncultured Ruminococcus sp.
GTTTTTCCCGTAATTGCTTTATACAGTTCCTTTGCGTTTTCCACTGCATTTTCACATTCATAAAACAGGCTTGAAAACACCGTATCTTTGATTTTGCTATTCTTTTTCACTTCGCTCTCCGCTTCTCTATCCATACCGCTCACCGCCTTTTTCTTTTATATTATTATAATCTATCTACAATGATTTTTCAATCTTTTTTTGACCGGCGCACCGTCGGTGTACTCTGCCTGTTGATTTTTCTGATCAGTTTTGATATGATATTATTAACAAATTGATGGAGTACAAACTAATCATTACTGATTGAAGAAAGCGAGAGAATTTATGAGTAAGGAAATACTGAAGGTAACAAGAAACGAGGGAAGGGAAGAGATCAGAACGGCGTTTATTTTTTCGTGTCCGGGTCAGGAGGAACTGAAAAGCGGAAAGCTTGTCAACGGGCAAACGGGAAAAAATCTTGATATGATGCTGACGATACTGAATCAAAAATTTCCTGAAATTTTTTCGTCAACAGACCGCTATGATTACCGTATTACCAATTCATCGGAGCAGGTGCATTATAAAGCGTATGATAACCGCACAGAACCGAAAACGGCAGAAATCAATACAGCGGAAAATCTGGAACGCCTGAAAAATGATATTGAGGGATATCAATATGTCATTACCTTTGGGAGGTGTGCCTCTCTTGCGGCAGAATATGCCGCAAAGGCTTATGATATTACCGGAACGAAATTTTTGTATTCTCAGCACCTTTCCTTTCTGAGTTTGAACAGCACCATCAAAACCGACATTGACGGCAACCCCATAGAAAAAGGCAGTAAAAACTCCACCTACAAACGCCTTGAAGCCGCCGCAAAAAAAATAACAGACCAACTTTGATAATGCATAATTCATAATGCATAATGCATAATGAATGTGTCGGGGAAGTGAAAAGTTGAAATCTAAAAAATCGTTCACGGCAGAAAATTACCGTGAACGATTTTTTAGTGCTTTTGGGAGAGAGAGTAGTATTCTTTTGTTTCGGGTATTCTTGTTGTTTCAGATTTATGCTTTGCAAGGAGCATGGTCAGGGAATAGAGATTGATCCAGATCTCATTGTCGCTTTCTTTCTGGCTTTCGTCAAAAACAAGCTCCAAGCCCCAGTGAAGATGAGGTGTTTCGATATTGTTGACATTTTCCTTTGTGCTGTAGCCTGTGCGTCCTGCATAGCCGATTACCTGACCTGCCTTTACTTCCATGCCTTCTTCAATATCAGCGTGATAGGGGCGGTTCTGGCGCAGATGTGCATAGTAATAATAGCGTTTTTTGTCTTTGCTCCTGATACCGATCCGCCAGCCGCCGTACTGATTCCAGCCAAGACATTCCACCGTTCCGTCCTCAATGCAGATGATCGGCGTTCCTACGGCACACATCATATCATGACCTAAATGCAGTCTTTTGTAGCCATAGCTTCTTGAAGCACCGAAATCATCAAATTCACTGTACGGAAAAGTGGCGGCAATGGGGCAGTAGGCTTTCAGACCGTATTTCTTTTCGGTTTTGACTTTGCCGTTTTCCTCGCTGTATTCTGTATAATCACCGATCAGACCGCCCAGTACAGCGGAATACACTTCATGATAGTAGCTGTAGTATTTCATATCAGCGGTCAGCTTTTCAAGCTTTTCGCCGTTTTTGAGTTTTTCGGTCAGCTCATCCATATCGTTTTCCTTGTACTTTTTAAAATCGCCGCCGTATTTTGCCCCGAGGTAAGAGAGAATATCGACCCAGCTCAGATGGACGGTTTCCTCGTGCGTGGCGATATCAATATCCATTGCCTTTTCGAGGGCAGGGTAGGTCACATTGAATTCGGCATATTTGATATAATCATCCTTTTTCGCAGTGCTTGCCCCTGTCAGGCATAAGATCGAAGCAGAAGAAATCAGAAGAGCGGCACAAAGAATTGAAATGAATTTATTAACGCCGAAACGCATCATAAGCATCCCTGAAGCAGATATTCACGGCTTTCGTCCGCAGCTTCAAAATTGGTTTCAATGATTTTTTCGGAAGCCGGGGGCGAATAGCGGAAGTGGTCGATATGCTCGCCTGTGAAGAAATATTCGGGCTGACTCGGGTGATAATCATAATCAAAGGTATCGATAATGATCAGTTTTATCTTCATTCTGGAGGGGATAATATTTTTGATATAGACACTTGCCTGCTGACCGGCACGGATATTATCCTTCATTTCCGCAAGACCTGCAAGGTTCGGGGCAAGCTCTACAAAAGCACCGTAATCCTCAACGGAACGGATGATACCGGCTACCGTTTCACCGATCTCAAAATGAGAAGCGTTTTCTTCCCATGTGCCGAGAAGCTCTTTGTGAGTAAGGCTGATCCTGCCGCCCTCAAAGGATTTGACAACTGCCCTGATCTCCATGCCGACAGAGAAACGCTCTCTGGGATGGTCAATTCTTGAAACGGAAATGGAATCGATCGGCAGAAGAGATACGATACCGCAGCCGATATCGGCAAATGCACCGAATGAATCAAGGTGTGTGATCTTTGCATCAATGACATCGCCGGGAATCAGCGTTTCGATATATTGACTCATACATCTTTCCTGAGCGATCCTTCTTGACAGAATTGCCACGGTTCTGCCTGCTTCGTTTTTACGGAAATCCGTGATCACAAAACAAACAGGGCGGTTGACTCTTGAAATCACGGCGATATCTCTTACCGTGCCTTCCTTGATACCGATTGCCCCTTCTTCTCTGGGAATAATGCCCTTCATGATTCCGAGGTCAACGATCAGATTATGAGCCGAATCACATACAACAGCTCTTGCTTCAAGGATCTTCCCTTCGTGATAAGCGTCGTTAAGCGACGAAACAGACTGCATGGCACAGAGATTTTCTGCCGTGCCGATAAGTTTACCTTCAGGATAATATCCTGCCATTTTGCTTCATTCCTTTCCTGAGGCTGTGCCTCTTGTAGCTTTCTCAACA
>CACYDD010000281.1 GCA_902773065.1 uncultured Ruminococcus sp.
ACTTTATATAGACCTTAAAGATATAGAACCGCCGACAAGAGTTACAGACTTAACGGCAGCTAATGTAGGAGTGACAACAGTTTCTATTTCGTGGGCTCCGTCTACAGATAACATTAAGGTCTTAGGCTATGAGGTTTATCGCAATAACGAAAAGGTGGCTACCGTAACGAACGCTGCTTTCAATGACAGCAAGCTTTCACCCGATACGACATACATTTATAAGGTGCGTGCCTTTGATGAAATGAGAAATGTTTCTGATTATTCAGATCCCGTTTCTGTTACAACGTCAAGTGATACAACAGCGCCGGAGGTTCCGAGATCGGTAAAAGTTAAGTACAGAACAGCTCGTTCGATTACAATAAACTGGCTGCCGTCAATTGATAATGTGGAGTGTACGGGATATAAGATTTTCAGAGATAACCAGGAAATTGCCACAGTATCTGAAAATGTTTATAAGGACAGCACCATAGTTTTTGGTACAGAGTACAGTTATAAAGTCAAAGCAGTTGACGCAGCAGGGAATCTTTCGGATTTCAGTGAGTCTGTATCTGCTCATGCTGTAAAGCCGGTTATTACTGCGGTTACTCCTGCCGAATATACTGTTATAGGCACAGGTCAGGAAGTTATTACGACAAGATATCAGAATACGGGCAACAGTATAGATAACAAGGTTAAGTTTGAATATTCTTCGGATGGAGAAGTCTGGAAAACAATAACTCAAAATCTCATCGGTCAGCAGACATATTCCGGTACAGAACTGTATTCATCTTGCACATGGGATACTTCTAAGCTTACAAGCGGAGAGTATACCGTAAAATGTACATTATATGATGCCGATGATTATGCAGTTGAACGTGAAACCGTATACTATATTGACAACAGTCCGCCTGCTATAATCAGCAATGTTACGGCAGCAACGCAGAATGCTGTGATAACCGTACAGTGGAACAGGTCGAGTGATTCGGATTGTACGTCATATAATCTGTACAGAGCAGTAGGTACGGGAGAATATGTGAAAATTAAGAGTATAGACAGTGCAGACACGGTTGCCTATACAGATAGAGATGTTTCCGAAAACACATCATATTCTTATTATGTAACGGCGGTTGACGCATTCGGTCATGAAAGTGCTCCGAGTACAGCTTGTACTATTACTTCTTCTCAAGACGAGGAAAATCCGTATATTACATCAATTCTTACTCCGAAGCGTATTAACGGAACATCAAATGTAAAAATTGCCGCATATGATAATCTTGCAGTATCTCGTATACTATTACAGTATTATGATGCAGATAATTCAACATGGACAGACGTAGGGACAGCTGATTGTGTGAACAATAAAGCAATCATTAGCTGGAATACTTCGTTGTTAGATGACGGAGTATATCAAATTAGAGCATATGCTTGGGATATTGCCGGCAATAAAAGCGTACAGGAGTTTACCGATTCCTTTACAATTGATAATACCGGTCCGGGCAAGATTGTACTATCAGAAACTACATCTACTTCTTCAACAGTAAGTATTCGATGGAATGATGTGACTGAAAGTGATTTTGCATATTTTCAGGTTGAACAAAAGATCGATAATGAATTTGTAAGCATCGGAATGGAAACTGACGTGCTTGGTATGCATATTACAGGACTGTCACCCAATACAGCATATCAGTTCCGTGTAGTTGGTTACGATAACTTAGGCAACAGAGGTATTCCGTCGGATGTAACGGAAATCTCAACAACTGCGGATAATGTAAAACCGTACATAGATAATTTCGCACCTGCACAATCCTATTTTAAGAATAAAATTACTTTTACGATAACCGCAAAGGATAACTGTGCTGTTGCCGGTTTAAAACTGTATTATTCTACCGATAAGGAAGCATGGCAGAGTGTTACAGAATTGACATGTGATAACGCAGGAACGTCGTATGATTTTAGCTATGAGTTTAATGCCGAGAGCATGAACGAGGGTGTAGTTTACTTCAAAGCGATTGCCGTAGATAACGCAGGTAACGAGAGCTCGCCGATCATTGCAGCTCACTGCATTGATCGAACAGCTCCGCAGCAAATAACGGATCTGAGAGCTTCCGATGAAACAGGATATACCGCTCTCATCTGGAATGCTTTGGACAACGATATTGAATATTTTGTGATTAGCCGTGCGGATGAGGAAAATGGTATTTATTCCGATATCGAAAGCAAATGGACAGCAAAAAACTATTATGACATGAACGTCGAATACGGCAAGGTGTATTCTTATCGTATAAAAGCGGTAGACGCTGCCGGAAATATCAGTGAATTGTCAAACGAAACGATAATTCAGGTATCGGAAGATACTGCTGCTCCTGAAATCTATGGAGTTACTCCAAACGCAGGCAGCAAGGTAGGGCAGTACACAAAAATCAGTGTTGTAGCCTACGATGCAAGACTTAATACGGTTTATGTCGAGTACAAGAAAAAGAATTCTTCCGATATTTGGACTGAGCTTGGCAGAAAGACTGCTATCAACGGATCATACGAAAAGGTCGACTTTGATTGGAACACGGTCGGGTTATCGGACGGAGAGTACGAATTTAGGGCATATGCAATCGATAAAAACAACAATACAAGTGATGCATATACTTTTGAATATGACCTCGATAATACTGCCCCTTCAAAACCGAATTTGGAGCTTACAAGAGGTGATTATAAGATCCAACTTAATTGGGATCAGTCGGATGAAGATGATTTTTCTCATTATCTGATTTATCGCAAATCCGAGCCGGAACGTGATTACAGCGTTATCAAGCAGACATCGGATAACAGCTATGTTGATAAAGATGTAACACCGGGAGTGTTCTACAGCTATAAGGTCGAGGCATACGATCTGTGCGGAAATAAAACTTCAAGTGATATGAAATTGGGATATGCCGAAGATAACGACACAGAACCGCCGACTGCTATTGTTCCCGATGAGATTGTTGCGGTTGTTGGACAGGAGATTATTCTTGACGGAACAGAATCATTTGACAATGTCAGAATCAAAAGCTTTTCTTGGGACATGGGCAACAATGAAAATGCAACAGGTGCAAGAGCAAGGTATACTTATGATGCCGTAGGCACTTATACCGCAGAACTAACGGTTACAGATACTTCGGATAATATCGACAGCGCAGAGTTTACGATTACTGTTCTTGATCAAAGCAGGGCAGGAGTAAAGACGTTTAGACTTGTCAATAGAAATAATGAGCCGCTTACAAATGCATATGTATATATGTATTCGGCAGATGGAGAAAACAAAAATCTTCGTGCGGATTCAGAAGGATACATTACAG
>CACYDD010000282.1 GCA_902773065.1 uncultured Ruminococcus sp.
AATTGTCACGGAGCTCCACTCCTGTCCTTGATTTAAGTGCATTTTCAAGTATACCACGTGGAGCAACGTGACTTTTCTTTTTATTCAGTTTTTACCCACTGGTTCTAGGGAAGAACCTTATTTTTTATCTGGTGCTGTCATTTGTTACTAAAAGACCGTTAGGACGAAAAATACTCATATCGCTTTTTATTCTGTATCTCACGGCTGTAGCGGCAATTACACTGTTTCCGATTATTGTAGATCCTTTGATTCCTGCTACAGATAAGATATATAACTTTATACCATTTTCCACCATTTGGGAATTGTTGTCAGACAATTCAGATATGGAAACAATATTTTTGCAAATCGGAGGAAATATTATTATGTGTATTCCTTTTGGCACAGCAATCCCGTTTATTATCAGACATAAGAAATGGTATTATTATCTTCTGATCGGACTTGCATTTCCGATTCTCATAGAGCTGACACAACTGCTGATTTCCGTTTCGATCAACAGTTACTACAGAACGATCGATATCGATGATGTGATATTGAATTTTCTGGGGATCATGATCGGATACGGGATATACAAAATCCTGCCACGGTTTACAAAAGAATTTTTTCATGCGGAAAAAGAAACGAAGGAGGAATGAAGTCCGCCTTTGATATAAAAATTGAAAAGGAGAACCGACTTCCCCATACCATTCATTATGCATTATGCATTAAAAAAGCTGTCACACTTTAGGGTGCGACAGCTTTTTTATCAGATTTTTGGTATGATACGTGTTGTTCGCCTTTCGTTATTCAGAAAAGGCAGGACGATCTTCGTGTCCGAAGGCGTCTTCGCGAAACAACAATGAAATACACCATACAGCCGCAAGGGCTACAAGCGTGTAGATGATCCGGCTGATGATACTTGTCTGACCGCCGCAGATCCATGCAACGATATCAAACTGGAATATTCCGACAGAACCCCAGTTCAGACCACCGATAATTAAAAGAATCAAAGAAAGTTTATCAAGCATTTTATTTACCTCCAGATAATTCTGTCAAGCTTAGTATTGGTAATTTCAAAAAAAATATTCATTATTTTATAAATAGGCGGCACATTTTTTCAGGGATCTCATTCCCGTTCTGATATGTTTATAAACAGTTGCTGTGCTGATCGCAAGTTCATTTGCGATTTCTTCTGCTTTTAGTTTTTCAAAATAACGTAAATGGATACAATCTCTCTGACGATCGGTGAGTTCATTTGACATCGCGATCTGCAAAATTTTTTTCATTCGCTCACGCTTATCGGAATTGGTACTGTCATTTGTTGATTTGAAAAA
Organism: uncultured Ruminococcus sp.; assembly: GCA_902773065.1. Classification (GTDB taxonomy): domain Bacteria; phylum Bacillota; class Clostridia; order Oscillospirales; family Acutalibacteraceae; genus UBA1213. The sequence goes on from CACYDD010000282.1 coordinate 1,311, forward strand.
AGCAAGCATGGAAGCTTCTTTGTCGGTTTCTTCGTAAAATCGTTTGAGTTTCATTGTGTTCCTCCTTCATTAACATTCGCCTTTTCTGGTGGCAAGAAGATCAGCAGTTTCCATGCAGTCACGATACATTCCGTACATTACTGTGAGTCTGTTGCTCATTTCCGCGAGTGCATTGTTTGATGCCGATTTCATATCTTCCTTTAATTTACTCATTCTTTTCTTCAATGCCATCGCGCTTTCATAATACTCATTTGCCCATTCTTTGTATGTCATAAATACTCCTTTCAACACGTAACGTGTAGTTGACTTGTAAAAAATACTGGTGTATGTAAACTTCGCGGTTCAGATAGTGTAGTTGACATTCACCTTAATTTTATTATAACGATATTTTTGTGAATGTCAAGGGTTATTTTTCCTGTTTATTTCAAATGTTATATAAATTGTACAAATGAAAAATAATTAAAAAATAATACTTGAATTACACGTTCTGTGGTGTTATAATAATAGAAACAAAATTTATTCGGGGGTCATTATGAAAAATTATGTGGGAAGTAAAATCAAAGAGTTAAGAAAACGCTCCGGTATGACGCAGGCAGAACTGGCAGGAAAACTCGGAATCTCAAGTTCGGCTGTGGGAATGTATGAACAGGGAAGAAGAGAACCTGATAACGATACCATGCTCAGACTTTGTGATGTGTTTGATATTTCGGCGGACGATCTATTGGGACAGACAAAAAAACCGGGGAAATCCGTTACCCGTGAGCTTTCCGAAGTGTTTGACGAATTCACGCAGTTTCTTTCAGCACAGCAGAGCCTGATGTTTGACGGCGTACCGCTTAATGATGATGACAAAAGCAAGATTGTCGATGCGATCAAGGTGGTTGCAGCAATCGCAAAACAACAGCAAAGTACAAAACGTCAGCCGAATAATTGAACGAAATAATGGCAAAAATATGATTATAAAAGAGGAATGTCATGAAAGAAATTGCAAAAAAAGTATCGGAACTGATCAAAAAATACGGAAGCAGCGATCCGTTTGAGATATGTGAAAAAATGGGAATTATTGTGCATGACCACGACCTTCCCGAACACATCAACGGTTTTGCTTCTTCTTATGAAAATATACCGTTCATGGTGCTCAACAGCTCCCTGAACTATTATAACCGGAAAATCACCGCCGCTCATGAGCTTGGGCATATTATACTTCACGGTGCGACAAATTCTGTTAACCTGAGCATGAATACAAGCTTCTGTACATCAAAATATGAGCGTGAGGCAGACTGCTTTGCGGCACATCTTCTGATTGCGGAGGAGATTTCCGAGTTGGAGGATATGGAATGTGTGACGGTGCAGGATATATCTATGGTCACGCATATGCCGCTTTCCATGAGCCGTGAATGTGAGGGCTGGGGCGAAGAACTGACATCACTCCGGGAAGCACTTGGAATTAATTAATAATGAATAATGAATAATTAATAATGACTTGTTTTTTTAAAAAGGTTAGTTTTTGTGGGGAGGGAGGAAAACGGATGAAACTGTTTATTAAAAGAAACACCACAGATGAAGAGATCGGCTTCTATGTTTATGACGATCATGAAAACATAAAATATGCCGTTGCTGTTCAGGCAGAGTCTGCACTCAGAATGATGATCCAGACGCTCAGCGGAGAACCGCTTGCGGCAATCAAGTATAATACCTTTGTGCTGAATTATTTCACAGTACGCTGTGCCGGTCGTTTTTACGCACTGATCCCGTGCCTGAATGAACGCTTTTCCTTTGCGATTTACGGCAGTACCTACCGCTTTATGGGAAGTCTTTTGGATGGTGAATTTTCAATGTTCAGTTCGGACGGTGAAACCGTTATGACACAGAAAAAATGCTGGACACCTCACGGTGACGGTTATGAACTGAATATCAGTGACGAATCCCACGAGCTTTTTCTTATTTCCGCCGCCCTTTGTGCCGATGTTTTTCTTACCCTCGGAGAAACAAAAGCGGTGCTTTCCACATAAAAAGAAAAGTTTGTCGGAGGGTTGAAAATCCGGATGAAAGTGATATAATAAAATTAAAGGAAGTGTAAAAATGCCAATACGTTCAATAGATATGCCGATTGAACAGCGAAATACAGGCAAGGGAAACCCGAATGCTGTATTGACATTCGGCATAGCATTGAATAACAGACAGAAAAAATTGCTTGAAGTATTAACCGAATTTGACAGTCGCATTACTGTTTCAAAAAAATCAGTCAGCATGACAGATTTAGCCGCACTGACCGCATATACAGGTGATGAATTTGCAATGTTTACTAAGGGCGGAGAGCGACTTGTTGTAAGAGGAAATACTATCAGCGTGAAAATTAATGTTGAACAGGCAAAACAGATGGCACAACAGGGGTATCGTTGGAGCGGACATACCCATCCGGGTGTTAGCAGTTATTCTTTGTTTGCATCTGCTGGTGATAAGATGATTTTACAACAATTTAAGCAGAAAACAAGTGTCATTTATAATTCAAAGGGGCAGTATCTTACATTTGAACTGGAGGAATAATTATGTGTAAACTTTTTGATGAATGGTCAAACGACATAAGGCAATTTTGTTTGAATAATAATTATGATTTTGAAAAAGCAAAAAAAATGTCCCAGAGCTGGGGAAAAGATATGTTGGTTTTACAATATTATGACCCCGAAAAGGGCAAAAATGGTTTGCTAGATGAAACACCTATGCCTTTGGTTTTATTTATTCAGCGTGAAAAAGATGGAACACTGACATTTGAACAGACCGAGCACACGAAAAAATATATTGGAATTGCTTCATGAATTTACCGCCCTGAGAAGTCAGGGCGGTTTTCTTCTGCAAATTAAAAAAAGGCTTGACTTTTGACGGTCAATAATATATAATTATGACAGTCAAAAGTGAGGTGATGAAATGAGTCCACGCACAGGCAGACCGACAGATAATCCTAAACCGTACAAAATCACTACAAGGATTGACGAAAAAAGTAAAAAGATTCTTGATGAGTATTGTGAACAAGAAAAAATTCCACAAATGGAAGCAGTACGGCGTGGTATTCAAAAGTTGGAAAGCGAAATAAAAAAATAGAATGTTGCCCGACTACCAATCAAAACAACATTCTATACACCGACAGATTGCTCTATCTGAAATCCATTATACATCAGGTAGGCTTTCTTGTCAAACATAAAAATTGAAAGGATTTGATGTAAATGGAACAAAAAGAAATCATCAGCAAAATATCTGGGACGACAGAGGATATTTCAGAAAATATCAACTATATCAAAGGTCTGGCAGACATCTATAATCTTCTGGCAGTTTGTGAATTCCGAAGAATTTTTGATACACCTTATACGGAGAATATGTTTTTTTCACTGTTTTATTTTCAGCACCTCATTGCAGACCGTATCCGTAATGATACGGAACAGCTTTGTGACCTTTGTAATTCTTTGAAAGATAACGGATAAAATTCAGGGCAGCCGCGGCGTTGGTCGTGACTGCCCTGAATTCTTTTTGGATTTTTATGCAATTACTAACTACTAACCACTAATCACTAACCACTACTTAATGACTCTTTTGCTGCCGAAGTAGGTGGCGAGGAAGTAGAGGATGTAGACAACAGCGATGATGACAACAGTGATGGCACAGGAGGTGACAAAGAGGGTAGTATCGAAATAACGTCCGACATATTGAATGACAAATGCGATTGCAAAAACGGAGTGGAGAATGGCAAGGAGCATTGGGGCCATAAAGAAGGTGAGAATCTGCTTGAACAGTGTTTTATTGATCATGCCCTCATCACAGCCAAGTTTGCGGAGGATCAGATAGTTCTGCTTGTTGTCGGCATTGTCGCTGAGCTGTCTGATAGCAAGGAGGGCAGTTCCGGCAAGGAGGAATACGATTCCGATATACATGGCAAGAAAAACCAGAACTGTATTGCTGTTGACCATTGCATCTGCATAGATGCCCTTTGAATTGGCAATGTAGATATTGGTTTTATTTTCCTGTACCAGATTCTGATACCATTTGTAAGCTTCGGGTTCTTCTCCCTCGCCGGTATAGACGAGATTGCCGTTTTCACCTTGCATATACCAGAACAGCGGATTGAAGACATCATCGATCTCTTTTCTTGTTTTGCCGCTGTCATAGTTATAGGTAGCGGCCATGATACCGAATATATAATCATCAACAGAGAACTTGATACTGTCGGGAACGACCCACAGACCTGTTTCATCAGCCTCCATACTGATCTGAGCGAAGCCCCATACGGTCTTATCATATTTCGGTTTTAGTGTTTTGCCCTTTACTTTTATCGTTTTGTCTCTGCTGAGCATGGTATCGCCGTAGCTCATAAATTCACTGCTGCTGGCAACAAAAGCATATTCATCATCATTTAATTCGATTTTCGGATTGCCGTATATTTCCGCAAGCTTATTATATTCGCTCAGGTTGAATACAGAGAGATAAGCATTTTTAAAATAAGAATCTCTGTTTTCGGCATAGCTTGCATCTTTCTTATCAAGACCAACAAATTCCACTGCATATCTGTCACGTACATCTTCATCGAAATACTCCAGCAGTGTATAGTCTGTCGGCATATATTTTTCAGCCTGACAGTGATCCTTTAAAAGACTCATATCATAGCCGGCTTTTTTGTAGTCACTGTAGATATCGTGGATCGTGATTTCAGGCTTTGTTTCAACAGCCTCTTCCGGCTCAACAGGATCTCCGTTTTCGTCTGTATCGATCGTGACCGGATTACCTGTATAAGCTGTTGAGATACATAATTCGATCGGTGCAGTCAGATTCAGCTGAGCATTCATGGCATAGGTCAAGGAAACGCTGACTGACAGCATGGTGACGGTGATAAACAGCATCAGACAGATCAGTCCCATACTGAGCGCAGTCGTATGCAGCTTGCTTCCGATCTGCTTGATGATGAACATATTCGTTCCCTTGAAGTATGCTTTTTTCCATACTGACGAAATCGCCATGATCACACCGGAAACTGACCAGAAGATCAGGAATGTGCAGACAGTACCAATGAGGACTTTCGGAGGAAGCTCAGTAAAAATACTTTCCCCATGCAGAAGATCGCCTGCTTCAAATGCGAAATAGTGGTATATATAAACAAGACCTGCACATCCGAGAAGGAAACCGATGATGGAAATAACAGGGTTTGTTACCTTTTCGCTTTTCTGCTTGTGTTCCGCTTTCAGAAGATTAATGAGTCTGTATCTTGAAATAATGATCGTATTGAAGATAATGGAAGCGAAATACATGATGGCAAAATAGATCCATGTTTTATAAAATGCTTCAAGAGAAAAGACGAAGGTGAATTTTTCTACATTTGCTTCAAACATTTTTGCCATAACGATCGTCATGAACTGGGAAAGGAAGATACCGACAACCAGACCGATGACAAGAGAGAGCAGACCAACAAAGATTGTTTCCATCAGCAGGATCAGGGAAATTCTGAATTTGCTCATTCCGAGCGTCATATACAGACCGAACTCTTTTTTTCTCCGCTTGATCAGAAACTGGTTTGCATAAACGATCAGTATGCCGAGAACCACCGCAACAAAAACCGAAACGTATCCGAGAACCATACCGAGGTTTTTGATCAGTTCTGTTGCATCGTTATTTAATGTCAGAACAGCTTTCTGAGAGTCAAGGGAGTTGAACATATAGAAGATTGAAACGCCGAGAACAAGTGTCAGGAAATATATGAGATAATCCTTAATGGAACGGCGCATATTGCGAAAAGCAAGTTTAAACAACATCGTTAAGTTCACCTCCGAGCAGTGTCTGGACATCGATGATTTTCTGGAAGAAATCCTTTCGGGTATCATTGCCTTTGATGATTTCATTAAAGATTTTGCCGTCCTTGATAAAAATAATACGGTTAGCATAAGAAGCGGTAAAGGCATCGTGAGTTACCATCAGGATCGTTGCACCGAGGTCTTTGTTCAGTGTTTCAAGTGCTGCAAGAAGATGACGTGCGGAGCGGCTGTCGAGTGCGCCGGTAGGTTCGTCTGCAAGAATCAGCTTCGGGTCGGTAACGATTGCTCTTGCACTTGCTGTACGCTGTTTTTCGCCGCCCGAGATCTGATAAGGATATTTCTCCAGTATTTTTGTGATATCCAGCTTTTCGGCTGCTACTTTGACTTTTTTATCGATTTCAGCAGCATTTTCTTTTTTGATCGTCAGAGCCAGTGCGATATTTTCATAGACTGTGAGGGTATCGAGCAGATTGAAATCCTGAAAGATAAAGCCAAGCTCATCACGACGGAAAGTATTCAGCTGATTGCCTTTCAGCTTTGTAATATCCGTGCCGTTGACAATAATATTTCCTGCCGTTACCCTGTCAATCGTGGAAATACAGTTGAGCAACGTTGTTTTTCCCGAACCGCTTGCACCCATGATGCCCACAAATTCACCCTTTGCCACAGAAAAATTGATCCCGTCCACTGCTTTGGTCAGATTGTTTTTTGTACCATAGTATTTATCGATTTTCTGAACTTCAAGGATATTCTCCATTTTGCCTCGCTCCTTTGATTTAATATGACTTTATTATACTTCCTTCTATTCAATTTTACCATAGATTTACCTTACACTAACCTTACAAAAATGTAAGGCAGAGTGCCTCTTCTGTCTGAGATTAGAATAAAAAGTTCCGTATACCGCAAATGGATCACAGTATACGGAACATTTTGTTATTGAAAGCATTTAATGAATCGGAACAGAGGCTTTTTGTACCAGGGAGTTTTTGCATAACATTCGGTTACGGTTTTGAAGTAAATACTCCTCACAAATTCCGAGTCGCTGTCAGAAGCGTTTGTTTCAGAATAATTGTCCGTTTCCAGTATGCCGATCAATTTTGAAGCTTCATCATTGCTGATACATTCAACTGCTTCGGAAAGCTTTTGAGCGAAATCTTTTTCCGAGCCGTTGAATTCTGTCAGAAGCCCGGAGAAATGCAGCAGGGTGATGAGTCTGTCAAAGCTTCTGCGGCAGTCCATAGTGTGCTGTTTGTGTGTGATGATAGTCCATCTCAGCAGTACAGTAACAAATGCGAGTATGAATGCTGAAAGCATGAATACTGTCAGCAGTTGTAAATAATCAATCTCGTTGTCGTCACCGCCTGCGGCATTGTTGTTATTATTGGTGCTGTCGCTTGAAGTATCTCTGAAATGCCAGTCATGCTCCTGCATGATGCGGTTCATTTCTTCTTCGTCATATCCCGGGAAAGAAGCGTTCATGTAGCCCTCCGCGGTGGGGGTGACATCAACAGGAACCCAGCCGTAGTCCTTCAGAAAGATCTCTGCCCAGGCGTGTGCGTAGTGATCTGTTACATCAGCATGATAGCTCAGAGTGGTGCTTTTGTCCGAACCGTCTGTTTCATCATCAAAAGTAAACATATCAGGTGTGATCGAATAGCCTGTTACATATCTGGCAGGAATCCCGTACATTCTGTACATCAGAACGGCTGTTGAGGCATAATGTACACAGAATCCTCGTCTGTTGTCAAACAGAAAATGCTCAACGGTATTTTTGTTGAACGGAACAGTGCCGGGGGTTGTAGAATAACGTGTCCGTGTCTGGAGGGTATAAAGAATAAATGTGGTGACTTCATTGACACCTTCAAGGTCATTTTCAGCACATAATTGCGTTAATCGCGGAAGTTCATCGGCAGGATAATCCGTATAATACTCCTCTGTTTTTTCAATGTAGCTGTCAACAAATTTTTCATAAAACGGGTAGTTCTGCCACTGTCCGCTCATGTCAATGGAGGACTGATAATGATAGGTATTATAGTAGGGTTCGGTTGTTTCATCCTCAATCGTGCCGATGGTTCCTCTGAATTTCTGACCGGAATAATAGGGCATCAGTGCTGTATGGATCTGATTTCCGGTGGGCTTGATATATAGTGTGTTGGATTTTTGGGCAAGTGAAGTATCATCATCCCGAACGCCGAAAGCAGAATAGATGGGTGTCAGCAGATCGGAATAATTCATGTTGCTCAATATGGTGGGGCGGTTTTTTAACTCTCCTAAATCTTTATAATAAACCCAATAGCTCGGTGCATTTCCTGTACTGTACCAGTAGTTCGGGTCATCATCGGATAATCCGTCGGCTTTGTTTTCTTCGGCTGTGATAGTGTCGGAATCGTAAAGCCGGATGGTATTCGTTTCCTCTCCGGATGTATCTACCTGAAACTGCCGTCCTCTTACATCATAGCCTGTGATCGTATCATTGGCTTCAATTCTGTAAAATTCCTTTACTTTGATACCGGTTTCTTTTTTGAGAAACGCGGAAAGCTGATCGTAATATTCGTCATTGACCTGATTGATCACTTCATTGATAAACGGCTCACGGTAATAAAACATCGGATAGGTAAATGACATCAGTTTCTCTGTATCAGGATCATAATAATCCAGGTCGGTATCTTCATAGATCGGATAATAGGCATTATCCCATGAATCACCAAGATACTCACCGCCGTTGAAGCCGACGAGGTATAGTTTTTCCTGCGGAATTTCGCCTGTTTCGGCTTCAAACATTTTTTCGCCCGTCTGCCGGAGATTTCCGCGGCTGATATTGCCGTTAATGACACTGCCTTCAAGACTGCCGGTCAGATCATTCATAAAATCCTGAATATAGCCGTCAGCCTGATAAACACTGCTGTACAGTTCATCCTCAAAGATGTTCTGTGCAATAACGGCAGGGATGAATGAAAGGAGCAGTATAGCGGCTGTGGTGAGTACGCTTGCAGAGGCAGTTTTGGCTCTGTTTTTTGCACGGAAACGGTTTCCCTGACGGGTATCTGTCATATTCAGGACATAAAAGCCAAACTGGAAAATAATGGTCAGGATGATCGAAAAAAGATCAGGTTTGATATTGATCAGCGGACCAAAAATAACGATTGCAGCCGCGATCAGAAACAGTACAGTATGACTACGCAGGACGAATTCCATTGAAAAAAGAACCAGTACCGCCATACCAATGAAAATGGGAAACAGAAGCACCTCCGCACCCGAATTTGCGAATCCTGCGGTACTTCCGGAATAGCTGTATATGGAGAAGGCTTGTGAAAGATTGCTCCATATAGGGAGAATCAACAGTACTGAAAGGACACAGAATCCTATCACGATTGGCACGAACAGTTTGTTTTTGTGTATGTAAATATACCAGAGAGCAGCACTTAATACGTCTACTGCAGCAACAAGAAGGTAAAACAGAAATTGGTAGTCTGCTGTAAAGAAGCCCGAAAACGGGAGCATAATGCCTGAAAGGCCCAGAAGATAGAGTATCAGAAGAATGGGGGAACTGTCGGGCATTTTTCTTTGTTTTTCATCTTCACGTTTTTGCTCTTTGGTAATGAATTTTCTTTTTGCACGGATCTTTATGCTTTTGATGATGCTCACCTCCTGTTATCTGAGGTCAAATATATTGTTGACAATCTCATGTTCGGTAATTTCCTTGTTGAAGCTGTAAATACAGTTGTTGTTGAAATACCATTCAAGCTTTGTATTGATGATCATACCATTGTCGCCCAGACTGCCGCGGAACATTCTGAATTCTTCGGAATTACATATGGTATTTGTTTTGTAAAGCTCGGAGATCAGTTCTTCGGTCTTATCTGCCTCGGAAATTTGTATTGTTCTGATACCGCCCTTGTCTTTGTCATAAAAATGCACTCTTATGATCACATCATTTTGCAGGATCGTATGAAGAACAGAGCCGATGATCTCATAAAATGAGTCAAGCACATCGGTTTTGAGCGGTGTGTCCGAAGAAGTATCGAGCAGAAGGTCAAAGATAAAATCATTTTCCTTCTGATATTCCTTGATCCAGAGTTTTTCGGTTCTGGCACTGTAATTTCTGTGAAGGTGGCGTGTCAGGTCGCCGGGGCGGTATTCACGCACAAGGCGAATTTCGCTGTGGTCATCTCCGCTGACATCCGAAGAGCTTTCTGCAACAGGCTCATTGGTATAAGAGCCGAACGGCGGCATGATAATGTGCATATCTTTGGGCTGAGGCAGTACCAGAATTTCCCCTTTGGCATTTTTCAGCCTTTTGGAGCTTGAAAACAGCATCAGATAATCAAATGCCCGGATCCGTGTCAGTTCAATATCGACAATGCCGCAGTAAGGGGCAGTAAAATAAAACTCCGAAAGATTTTCCTCGTTATATTTCTTTCCCGAAGCACTGCCGTTGAGACGTTTTCTTGATTTGTGCTTTTGAGTGCGGTATTTCATGAAAAAATTCAGCCTGAACCGATTAACAGGAAGATATCCCTTGTTTTGTGCATGAATGAGAAATGCCGTTTCGGTGTTTTTGTATGTCACATTTTTCTGTGCAGGAATATCCGCACTGATATTGTGCCGCATGACTCTCGAAATGACAAACGAAAGCACCATAAATATAATACCGCAGATAATCGCCGCCATCATGGGAGCGTGTTGGTTCATGCCGCCGAAATACCATGTTGCAGCGATAATCAGCAGTGCAATGATTTTCTTCATTTTTTTGCTCCCATATAAGGCAGTTCGACGGTTTTGGTAATGCTGTCGATAATTTCCGACTTGCCGATCTTACCCATTTTTGCAGAAGAGCTTGCAATAATACGGTGCGACAAAACATAGGGAAGTTGTGTCTGTACATCGCTTGGTATCACAAACTGACGTCCCCTCAGCCATGCTGCTGACTTGGCAGTCTTAACAAGTGCGATCGTTGCACGGGGACTTGCCCCCCTCTCTATGTACGGATGATTTCTTGTTGCACTGACAATCTGAAGAATATACTTATAAACCTCATCCTTGATATAGATATTATTGATATCATCCTGCATATCAACAAGTGTTGCGGCATCCAGTACAGGTGTAACTGTCTGTACTCTTGAACCTTTGCCTGCTGACTTTGCAATTTCCAGCTCACTGTTAAAATCAGGGTAGCCCAGTGACAGCGTGATCATAAATCTGTCGATCTGTGCTTCGGGCAGCATTTGTGTACCGCTCGTACCGGACGGATTCTGTGTTGCAATAACAAGAAAAGGTTCAGGGACGGTTCGTGTCGTACCCTCAACGGAAACCCTGCGTTCTTCCATTACTTCCAGCAATGCAGACTGTGTTTTCGGTGAGGTACGGTTGATCTCATCCGCTAAAAGCAGATTGCAGAATACGCTTCCTTCCTGAAAAACAAATTTATCCTCATCTCGTCTGTATACCGAAAAGCCTGTCAGGTCGGACGGCATAACATCGGGTGTAAATTGTACTCTTTTACATTCCAGTCCCATTGCAGCAGAAAACGCAGATGCAAGCGTTGTTTTTCCCACACCGGGAATATCTTCCAGCAGTACATGACCGTTTGCCAGAAAAGCAGTCATGATCTCAAATATTTCGTTTTCTTTGCCAAGTACGGCTTTATTCACTTCTCTTAAAACAGCATTCGCCTTATCTACGTGCTCAAACAAAAAAACAACCCCCTTTTATAATGCATAATTCATAATGCATAATGAGTGGCAAGGAGAAATAACTCCACACTACAAAAAACTAAAATTACACTAACTATTATAATACAATAAAACTGTTCTGTAAACAGTCGGCGGAGTGCCTCCGCTGTCAATTTCGCACTCAAGTTTTAAAAAAACATAGATTTATTGCCGCACCATAAAGTCCCAGAAAAATTTTACCAACTTATTGTATTACATATCCAAATGAAATTATCTGATAATATCAGCGAATTCAAATTTGATGACTTTGGCTAAATCGTCGGGGGTAAGTTCGATCTGAAAGCCGATTTTTCCGCCGCTGCAAAAGATCGTATTACATTCTTTGGCGGAGGAGTGAATGGTTGTTCTGAAAAATTTTTTCATGCCGATAGGGGAGCATCCTCCGTGAATATATCCTGTGAGGGGAAGAAGCTCTTTTGATTTCAGCATAGCAACGGATTTTTCACCGACTGCCGCCGCTGCTTTTTTCAGGTCAAGTTCTTCTGCCACAGGCACAAGAAATACATAGTGATTTCCGCTTTTTGCCACTGTTACCAGTGTTTTGAATACCTGAGCGGGATTTTCTCCCAGTGCTTCTGCGACTTCCACACCTGCTACAGCACCGCTGTCAGTGTAATAATGTTCCTTGTATGGAATTTTCATGCTATCCAGTTTACGCATGGCATTTGTTTTGTTATCTTTTCCCATTTTATCAACTCCGAAATCCTTACATTATAATATATAAATATGATTGATTGAATTATATCACCACCATCTATATATGTCAATGTTAGCAATAATGAATTTTGCTATTGACAAATTCATTATATCTGTGTATACTGTATATATACAGATGTGGTGATATGTAATAACTAATAAATACGCCATCACTATTAATTGAATCGGGGTGTGTGTTTGAATATTTTTATTGATAATAAGAGCGGAAATCCAATCTATGATCAAATCTATACACAAATCAAAGAACAAATCATCAGCGGTGAGCTGAAAGAGGATGAAGCTTTGCCGTCGATCAGAAATCTGGCAAAGGATTTGAGAATCAGTGTTATTACAACAAAACGTGCTTATGACGAGCTGGAAAAAGAAGGCTTTGTCTATACTGTTGCGGCAAAGGGGTGTTTTGTTGCACCCAAAAACGTGGAGCTTCTGAGAGAAGAGAATCTAAAAGCAATAGAGGGGCATATCAGTGAGATCGCCAGACTTGCCAGAACCTGTAATCTGAGCTGTCAGGATATTACGGAGATGCTAAGATTTGAAATGGAGGAGCGGATATGAATGCACTTGAGGTAAATGATCTTTGTAAGGCTTATCAGGCTTTCACTCTCGATAATATCAGTTTTGAGTTGCCAAGCGGCTGTATTATGGGTCTGGTCGGAGAAAACGGTGCTGGAAAAAGTACCACGATCAAGTTGATCCTCAACATGATAAAGCGTGACAGGGGTACGGTAAAACTTCTTGGAAAAGATAACCGTGACAACTTTGTTGATATCGCAGAGGATCTCGGTGTGGTGCTGGATGAAGTCGGTTTTGCAGAAGTGTTGAATTCTGTTCAGGTCGGAAAAATTATGAGCAAAACATTTAAAAACTGGAATCAAAAGGTCTATGAGGAATATCTTGACAGATTTTCTTTGCCACGGAAAAAGAAATTCAAGAATTATTCCAAAGGAATGAAAATGAAGCTCGGTATTGCCGTTGCTCTTTCTCATGACCCGAAACTGCTGGTTCTTGACGAAGCGACAAGCGGACTCGACCCTGTGGTACGTGATGATTTTATGGATATCGTCACAGAATTTACCAGAGATGAGGGACATTCCGTGCTGATGTCCTCGCATATTGTCAGAGACCTTGAAAAAGTTTGTGATTATATTGCTTTTCTCAATGACGGAAAGCTTCTTTTATGTGAGGAAAAGGACAGACTGTACGAAAAATACTGCGTGATTCACTGTTCCAAAGAAACATTTTCCGAGCTTGACAACAATGCCTTTCTCGGAAAAAAGGAATCACCCTACGGAATAGAAGCCATTGCTGACAGAAGCAGGATACCGTCATCGTTTGAGGTGAGTCCCATCGATATTGAAAAATTGTTTATCTTTATGGTCAAAGGTGACCTGGAATAAAAGAAGGAGGTTTAAAATGAAAGGACTGATAAAAAATGATTTGTATGTTTTCGGAAAAACCTTTGCCTGGGTTTTGCCGATTATTTTTGTTTGTTCTGCACTGATTGTGATTTTTTCTGAAACAATCGTATTTTTCTCTGAAACAGATGAATTATTGTATTCGTTCCCGTGTATGTACAGCTGTGTGATATTAGGCTTTGTCCCTGCAACGCTGTATTCTTATGACAAGCGTTCGGGATGGAACAAATATAATACTGTTATGCCCTACAGACGGAGAGACTATGTATCTGTAAAATATCTGTTCGGATTGGTAGTAACATTTTTGTATATTTTATTTATATCCTGTGTTATTTTAATCAAAATCAATACTTCTGATCAGCTTGATTTTAATGATTATATTTTTATGCTTTTTATCATGGTCCTGTGTTCCTTAGCACCTGTTGCTATCATTATGCCGATTTCTTTAAAACGCAGTCCGCAGGCAGGTTTTATTATATTTGGAATAGAGTTTTTTGTCATTGTTTTTTTGATTGGTATGGCTTCGGGGTTTCTGGATGCGATGTTTGAAGAAAATGCAGAGAACTGGTATGACGGCAGTCAGGGAAACTTTATCGCATTCGGTGGTGCCGCTTTGGTTTCTGTCATTCTTTACGTCATTTCATGGTTTCGCAGTATCAAAATTTACGAAAAAGCAGAACTGTAATTCATTGTGAAATAGTTTTGTACGGACAGCAGACAGGGAGTGTCTGCTGTCTTTTTTGGAAAAAATATAGAATTCTGTTTTATTTTTATGGTTGATGTGTTATAATTGTAATAGAAAATCGTAAGAGGTGATGAATGTGGCGGATGAGGAATTACATGACAACCGAACTGTCAAATATAATACAAAGGACAGTGTTTTCACCAAGCTGTTCAGAATAGAAGTCAACCTTTTAAGATTGTATAAAGAACTTCACCCCGAAGATATGACTACAACACTGGAAGATATACAGCTAAAAACACTGACATCGATTCTTATCAACGATATTCTCAATGATCTGGGATTTATCGTGAAATGCGGTGACACAGCCAAATATGTTATTTTGCTGGAAGCACAAAGCAAGTGGACAGAAAACCTGACACTTCGTATTCTGTTTTACATAGCAGAAACTTACCGGCGTTATTTGGAAGATACAAAGCAAAGTGAACACACTTATAAAAGGATCGCATTGCCAAAACCGGAACTGTATATTATTTACACAGGAGATAAAGATGTACCTGATGAAATATCGTTTAATGAGGATTATTTTGACGGAGAAGCACCGATCGATATCAAAGTAAAAATCCTGAAACAGCCCGGCACAGATACAATTTACGGTCAGTACATCGGTTTTTGCAGGGTCTATGACGAACAGCGGAAGATTCATAAGAACAAGGTTGAATGTATCAAAGAAACAATACAAATCTGTCAGGATAGAGGATATCTTACAAATTTCCTCAGCCAGCATAAAAAGGAGGTATATACCATGATGTCAGAACTTTTTGATGAAGAGTATCAGCGTAGTCGATATGATATTGCTGTAAAGAGAGAAAGCGAAGAAAAAGGAAGAGCGGAAGGAAGAGCGGAAGGAAGAGCAGAAGGAAGAGCGGAAGGAAGAGCAGAAGAGCGTAATGCTAACATTAAAAATTCTATAGCCGCACTGAAACCTGTGTTGAAATCACTTGAAGCGGTTGCGAATGTGATCAAGAATTCTTTTGGGCTTACAGAAAGTGAAGCAACAGAAAAAGTAACTGCCTATTGGAACTTAGTCTGAAAATATATCATTGAACATTTCCAGCTTTCTTTTCGGTTGTTTGCTGAAATCTGGAAATTACTTTGTATAATTGCGACTTTGTTTATGATGGGAAATAAAAAATATTGTGCAAATGGTCAAAAATAAAAAAAGTATTATAAAAACTTGACAATTATCATGTGAAAGTATTATAATAAGCGTGGATTGGAGGTAGAGTCTCTATTGGACTAAGCTCCTGAATGGGGGATTTTGAAAATCAGAGAACATTCCATGAA
The DNA here is from genome assembly GCA_902773065.1 of uncultured Ruminococcus sp. Lineage (GTDB taxonomy): Bacteria > Bacillota > Clostridia > Oscillospirales > Acutalibacteraceae > UBA1213. The sequence continues at coordinate 16,996 of CACYDD010000282.1, forward strand.
CTGTATGACAGGCAAATTCATATGAAGGGTAAAGGCTAGCTTTTCGTTGGTCTGAAGTATGATTAATGCCGGCATATGGTTTGCCGATCAAAAAATTTTAGAAAGGAAGTTATTTATTATGAAGAAAGTACTTAAGGTTCTTTCAGCTACTATGCTTTCAGCAGT
>CACYDD010000283.1 GCA_902773065.1 uncultured Ruminococcus sp.
CGGATATACTTTTTATATTGAAAGAAGAAAATGTTATAAGCGAATTAATTAATACATACCGCCCATAGAAGGATCAGCAGCAGGAGCAGCCGGTGCAGCTTCCTTGATATCTGCAACAAGTGATTCTGTTGTAAGAACCATACTTGCTACGGATGCAGCATTCTGGAGTGCAGAACGTGTTACCTTTGTCGGGTCAACGATGCCGCTTTCCATCATATCGATATATTCCTCTGTAAGTGCATTGAAACCATAGCCAACCTTACCGGAAGAAACGATTTTATCAACAATAACAGAACCTTCGAGCCCTGCATTTGCTGCGATCTGACGAACCGGTTCTTCAAGTGCTTTCAGAACGATTTTTGCACCTGTTTTCTCGTCACCCTCAAGTGAATCAACAAGAGCCGCGACAGAATCAATCGTATTGAGAAGTGCTGTACCACCGCCTGCAACGATACCCTCTTCCACTGCTGCCTTAGTAGCTGCAAGAGCATCCTCAATCCGGAGTTTCTTCTCCTTCATCTCAATCTCTGTAGCTGCGCCGACCTTAATAACAGCAACGCCGCCTGCGAGCTTTGCAAGACGCTCCTGGAGCTTTTCTCTGTCGAAATCAGATGTGGAGGTTTCAATCTGAGCACGAATCTGACCAACTCTACCCTTGATCTCGTCCTGGCCGCCTGCACCATCAACAATAATGGTATTTTCCTTGTCAACCTTAACCTGACGAGCGCGTCCGAGCTGATCAAGAGTGGTATCTTTCAGTTCCAGACCAACCTCAGAAGAAATCACCTGACCGCCTGTCAGAACAGCAATATCCTGGAGCATTTCCTTTCTTCTGTCACCGAATCCCGGAGCCTTTACACCAACACAAGTGAATGTACCGCGAAGTTTGTTGAGAATAAGTGTTGTAAGAGCTTCACCCTCGATATCCTCAGCGATGATCACAAGCTTTTTGCCGGATTTTACGATTTCCTCAAGAAGCGGAAGGATTTCCTGAATGTTGGAAATCTTCTTATCTGTGATCAGAATGAAAGCATCATCAATAACAGCTTCCATCTTATCTGTATCAGTACACATATAAGGAGTGATGTAACCTCTGTCAAACATCATACCTTCAACAACCTCTGAATATGTTTCGGCTGTTTTGGATTCCTCAACAGTGATAACACCGTCATTGCCTACCTTCTCCATTGCTTCTGCGATCAGGTTGCCGATAAATTCATCAGCAGCGGAAATTGTTGCAACCCTTGCAATATCCTTAGAGCCTTCTACCTGCTTGGAATTTGCTTTCAGTGTTTCAACAGCAGTATCTACAGCCTTGCTGATACCCTTTTTCAGAATCATCGGGTTAGCACCTGCTGTCACATTCTTATTACCCTCACGGATCAAAGCCTGTGCAAGAAGGGTTGCGGTTGTTGTGCCGTCACCTGCAACATCGTTTGTTTTGATGGAAACTTCCTTAACAAGCTGTGCGCCCATATTTTCAAAAGGATCGTCAAGCTCGATTTCCTTAGCGATTGTAACACCGTCATTTGTGATAAGCGGTGCGCCGAATTTCTTATCAAGAACAACATTTCTGCCCTTCGGACCAAGTGTGATCTTTACTGTATCAGCAAGCTGATCAATACCGCTCATAAGAGCTTTTCTTGCATCTTCGCCATATGCGATCTGTTTAGCCATATCAATTACCTCCGATAATCTTTTCTGAATTTTTATTATTCTACAACAGCAAGGATATCCGACTGACGAACGATAGTATATTCCTCTCCGTCAAGCTTAACCTCTGTTCCGGAATATTTGCTGGTGATGACTTTATCGCCAACGTTAACATACATTGTTACTTCTTTACCGTCAACATTTCCGCCCGGACCTACAGCAACAACTGTTGCAAACTGCGGCTTTTCCTGTGAAGCAGCTGTCAGAACAATACCGCTTTTTGTTGTTTCCTCAGCTTCTTCTGCTTTAACGACCACTCTGTCGAGTAATGGTTTAATTGTCATAATATATTGCCTCCTTAAAGCAAAATATGATTTAAAAAATCTGATTAGCACTCTCGACCTTGGAGTGCTAAAATTATTGTAACCTTTTTTAATCAAAAAATCAAGTATTATTTTCCACTTTCACAAATTTTTTACATTTATTTTTGGTTATCGATGTTATAATAGTTATGTTACTATTTTCGGGAGGTGAAAAAATGGCAGTATTGTCCATACTTGAAGTACCAGAACTTAAAAAACTGGCAGAACAATACGGATATACCATCCACATTCATGATGCATGCGGCGGTCAGGCTTTTTCTTTGGAACAAAACGGTGAAGTATCCGATGAGATTTATCATGCATTGGAAGAATTTTTCAAAAAGCATCATATGACAATTCATTTCTTTGATGAAAAAAAGCACAATTTTTCCGCAAGATAAAGAATTCATGGACAGCAGCTTCTCAAAGCTCTGTCCACGTTTTTTACGTATTTTTATCTACCTGATGAAAAGTTTTCAGATTTCCTGTTTTTTGGCTTCGCTTTGCAAGCTCGTTCATCACTTCATCAACCGTGATCCCCTGCTGAGCCATCATAACAAACAGATGATAGATCAAATCGGAGATTTCAAGCACGGTTTCATTATTATCACCATTTTTGGCAGCAATAATTGTTTCAGAACATTCCTCACCGACTTTTTTCAGAATTTTGTCAAGTCCCTTCTCAAAAAGATAGCAGGTGTATGATCCCTCCTGCTTTTCTTCTTTTCTGCTTATGATAGTTTCATAAAGATCATAAAGCTCATTATTATTTTCCGCCATTTTGATATTCCTCCCAGATATTATTGAAAAAGCATGAATGACTGCCCGTATGACAGGCGAATCCTGTCTGATCGACAATGACAAGCAGAGTATCCTTATCACAGTCGCCTTTAATATCTACTATTTTCTGAAGATGCCCTGATGTAGCACCCTTGTTCCACAGCTCCTGTCTGGAGCGGCTGTAAAACCATGTATAGCCCG
>CACYDD010000284.1 GCA_902773065.1 uncultured Ruminococcus sp.
CTGGCAGATGTTTATTCCATTATTATCAAATCCGATTCGGTAATGAAAAAAGTTATCAAGGAACTTAATCTGAATGTAACAAGTGATGACCTGAAAAAAGATATCACTGTTTCTACTGTAAACTTTACACAGATCATAGAAATCACGATGAGGAATGTTGATGCAGCTTATGCAAGAAAAGTGATTGCAAAAATTGTAGAGGTCGCACCGCCTATTATTCAAACAAAGGTGGCTGCCGGATCAGTTAAAATTATCAGTGCTGCCAGAGTGACAAATGGCGGAGCACCGGTAAGTCCGAATAATTTCAGAAATGCGTTGATAGGTGCTGCTTTGGGCTTTTTGGTAACACTGGCTATTGTTGCTGTCCGTGAATTGACAAATAACACATTCAAAACCGAGGATGATATCTCGAAAACACTTGATATTCCGCTTCTGGGTGTGATACCGGCTGTTGATACCAAATTGTTTAATAAAAGCGTCTGACTCAAAATATCAAAAATAGGAAAAAGGCGAAATTATGTTGGATCTACATTGTCATATCTTACCCGGAATTGATGACGGGGCAAAAAATACAGAAATATCACTTGCAATGCTGAAAGAACAAAAAAAGCAGGGCGTCCAGGCGATTACTTTCACACCCCATTTTCATGTCAACAGAATCAGTCTGGATAATTTTATCGAGGCAAGACAAAATAGTTTTCGTAAACTTACGGAATTGGAAGAAGTTAATTCTCTTGGAATAAAGTTTAAGCTTGGAGCAGAGATTTATTTTTCCACAAAGTTGAATGAAATGGATCTGGACTTGCTTTGTTTTACAGATACGAATTATCTTCTGGTGGAATTTCCGACAAATGAAAGACCTTACGGTCTGAAACATACAATGGTGGAATTGCTGAACAGGGGATATCAGCCTATATTGGCTCATGTGGAGAGATATCCTTACTTTACGGATGACCCGAATCAGCTGTATGATCTGATTGAAATGGGATGTGTTGCCCAGATCAATGCCGGAGCAATTCTTGATGGTGATAAAGCAGCACTGAGATATATCAAGTGGGGAATGGCGCAGCTGATCTGCAGTGATTCACACAATGTGAAAAACCGTCAGCCTAACCTAAAAGGCGGATATGATCTTGTGAGAAAGAAATTCGGCGAAGATTATATTGATTGGTTTGAGAAAAATGCAAGGGATGTATTCAAAGGACGTTATGTAGACGAGCCTATGTTGAAACGTCCGAAAAAGATATTGGGTATGTGGTTTTAAGGAAGATAAAAAGTGAATTGAATAAAAGGAGAGTATCGTTTTGCAGTATAAAAGGAAACCGTTTTACAGTTTTGTGAAAAGACTGTTTGATATTGTTGTATCTTTTACATTTATTGTTTTGTTCTTCTGGCTTTATCTGATCGTTGCACTGCTTGTTGCTGTCAGTGACGGAAAAGGCCATCCATTCTTTGTACAGGCACGCTGCGGAAAGGATGAAAAGCTGTTCAATCTTTATAAGTTCCGTACAATGTGTCCTGATGCGGAAGAACAGAAGGAATCACTAATGGATCTGAATGAGGCTGACGGTCCTGCTTTTAAGATCAAGGATGATCCCAGAATTACCAAAATGGGTAAATTTCTGCGTAAAACAAATATAGATGAGCTTCCACAGATGCTTAATATATTAAAGGGTGATATGTCTTTTGTCGGACCAAGACCACCGTTGCCCGATGAAGTTGCACAGTATAGCGAAACAGACAAACTGAGATTACTTGTAAAACCCGGACTTACCTGTTATTGGCAGGCAGAACGAAACAGAAATGATATTTCTTTTGAGCAGTGGATGGAGCTTGACAGAAAATATATTCAAGACAGAAGCCTTTGGGTCGATTTAAAACTGATTTTCAAAACAGTAGCAGTTATTCTGATCCACAGAGACGGAAGATAGTTTTTTTACAGCCGGTGGCTCGCCGGCTGTAAAAAAATAAAATTATGCTTGACAAATGAGCCGCAATGAGTTATAATAAATATTGTTCCTGAGGTAATGATATCGAATATGCGAGTGTGCTGGAATAGGCAGACAGGCACGTTTGAGGGGCGTGTGTCTCACGACGTATGGGTTCAAGTCCCATCACTCGC
>CACYDD010000285.1 GCA_902773065.1 uncultured Ruminococcus sp.
CGGAAAAGTTCATGTGGAATACAAAGACCCCGATGTTGATACAGAAATCATTGCAAAACTTGACCCCGACAGTGAACTGGGACTGACCAAAAATATGTTTCTGGTGACAAACGGAGATAAGGCAAAAAAAATAGAGTATTCCGATCTGTTTGAAATGGAATATGATGAAAGAACCTCCGCATGGTTCAATACAGGCTCAAATGCAGAACAGGCTTTTACTGATGCGATCAATTATACGGGAAAAACCGAACGCAGGGTAATTTATTATGCTGCTTCCTACAGCAGTGATGAACTGAATCCCGAATATCTGACATACTGGAATGACCTGAAAGCGAATGGCTATCGGCTTGCAAGTCTGAATATTGAAGATTCCGTTCCCTCAGATGCTGCTGTTATCCTTTTTATTGCCCCTAAAAAAGATCTGAGCGAGCATGAAGCGGAAATCGTAAAAATATTTCTTGATAATGGCGGCTCTGTGGCATTGTTTACGAACCGTATTGCAGCAAGCTGGAAGGGATTTTCTTCTGTGATCGGCGACTATGGTATCAGTGTGAATGATGATATACTATATGATACCGATACAAAGGAAGAAGGAAACCGTATTCTTCTGAACGCGGAAGAAAGCGATATCATTCCGCTTGAAACCTATGGAATTTCGTTTACCGATGCAGCTTCGCTGACACTTACCGAAAAGTCGGGAGTTGCTGTTACTCCTGTTATTACTGCCGGAGAAAATATCTCTTCTTCCACAGAAAGCAAAAACAGCACACACACTGTTGCAGCTGCGGCGGAAAAAAGCAACGGCTCAAAAGCGGCTGTTTTCGGCTGTGCCGATTTTCTGAGTGAAACCAATGCCAAGGAAATGTCAGGGTATTTCCCTATGGGATCATATGCTGCGGAAAGCGTTACAGACTGGTTGAATACGCAGAGTGTCAGAATTGAAACTAAACAATTCAATTCATCAGAGCTTGTTATTACGGAAGATAAGGCAAATTACATAGGAATCGTTACCATAGGCATCATACCAATCTATATTTTTACAGCAGGAATTATTATATGGAGAAGGAGGAAATTTCTGTGAATATCAAGCGCATTGTCAGTCTGAGTATTGTGCTTGCAGGACTATCTGCATTATATATTTTTCTTCTTCATGCCCGTTTGGAAAGCAATACACAGGACAGAAAGCTGATTACTTTCAGCGTTGAAGAAATGAATCAGGTCAGCATAGAATATCCGGATGAGGAAGATCTGATTTTTGAAAAAGCAGATGATCAGTGGATATTGAAAAGCCCCGAAAAACTGAATTACAGTCATGATCTTGCTAACGCACTGCCCCTGACACTATCGTATCTTTCGGCAGATAAATATGTTGAAAATGATACAGGTGATCCATCAGAATACGGCTTTGATGACCCTGTCATCATTACTGTCAGATCAGATTCGGGCAGCGAAAACAAAATCCTGATCGGAAATGAAACAACGGCTTCTGACGGTTATTACATACTTGCACAGAATAAGGTTTATACTCTGAACAGCAAAAGTGCCAAAAATCTCATGCTGAATTCTTTGACCGTGCTTGACCCGTATGTTCTCGGCATCGACAGAACATTGCGGTTAAGTGATGCGGAAAAAAAGATCACAACTGTATCGTGTACCAATAGCGGTATCACACTTGTGCAGCGTTCAAGGGACGAGACTGGCAAATGGCAGGGAGAGAATACAGAGATCTGCGATGAGATCGCTGAATTCCTTGTAAGCATGAGAGCGATTCAATTTGTTAAAACGGATGATCTTTCAGATGCCGGACTTGACACTGCTGCGTCAAAGATATCCTTTATTTATGACGGGCAAACAGAAACTTTATCGCTGGGAAACAAAACGGATGATGGCTCAGCTTATTACGCGAAAACCGCTGACAGCGATAATATCTTTTTATTGTCAGCCACAGGACTGGGCTTTCTTGAAAATCAGGGAGGATAATTGTATGAAAATGAACCAGAAACGAAATATTTTAATTGTATTTGCGGTATTGACTTTGCTGCTTTCAGGTTGTACAGGAGAAAGCAGTGAAGCTCCTCAGAGTTCTGCAAATACCAATACATCCGTCAGCAGCACAGCGGAAATATCAGAATTGTCTGAAGAAACTCCGACAGTAATGGAGTCCTCTGAAACAGAGGAAAGTGAAAATGATACGGAAAGCTCTATAACCGAAAGCAGCGAAAAAAAATCATCCGCTGACACAGAAAGCAAAACAGTGTCAGCAGATGAAATTTCCAAGTCTGAATCACAGGAAAGTTCTCATGCGGAAGAAAGTGCATCAGTCAGCCAACCCAAAAGCAGTGCAGAGATCACGGAAAGCTCCGTAAATCATACCTCTGTTCCGGAGATTCCGCATGAAACATCAGAAAAAAGTCAACAAATCGAAAAGCCACAAAAAACTCCTGAGGCGAGCAAACCCAAAGAAGAAAAATCTTCACTTGCCGAAAGCAGTATCACAGAAGAAACCTCTGATGAGCAGATTCTGATCACTTCTTCTGAAAATTTATGGACCAATAAAAATATCACGGTAAAGGCAGGGAAAAAAGTCAAATGGTATATTGACATTCCCAAAAATACCAATGTGTATGAAGGCATGGGCGGAAGAGAAGATCTGAAAAGAAATTCATGTGTGTATTCGATAAGGATACCGGCACTTGGTATCGGAACGGAATCATACAGCTATGAGGAAAGCCATGTGGATCTTTCAGCCGGACGTACTCTGGTCTGTGAATTCACACCAATAGAAGCAGGAGATATCATGTTTACCTGCTGGATGGGGGAGGACTGTCACTGCAATTATATTCATGTCATTGAATAAAGGATTCAGGGATCAGGAGTCAACAGTAAAGAAAATCGAGATGAATAAAAGTGCAGTGTACCCATTTTTGTGGGCACACTGCACTTTTTTGAAAAATATAACCAAACTCATCCTTGTGAAAGTATTTTTTCGATCTCGTCCTCGGTTATACCGTAAAATTCAGCAATTTCCGATATAGTATGACCTTTCTGAATCAGCATTTTAATCATACTTGATTTACCTTTAACTTCACCCTTTGCTTCACCTATTGCGATACCTTTTGCTTCACCTATTGCGATACCTTCTACTATACCTTCTGCTCTGCCTTCGGCTTTGCCCTCACGTCTTGCGTGACCCAAGGCAGAAGCTTCGTCATGTAGTCTTTTTTCCCGATAGAATGCCTCCTGACGCACCTGCTCATCGGCACTGAGCTGACGGAGCATTAC
>CACYDD010000286.1 GCA_902773065.1 uncultured Ruminococcus sp.
AAGACTTACGGAAAGAGCCGATGCAACGACTTTTTTCATTACCTTACTCATCTGATGAATTACTCCCTTCGTGTTTCATATACATTTCAGATTCTGTAACTCGATTTTAAATTACAGTTTTTTACATTCCTTTGTTTTGCATTTTAAAATTATTTCAAACTTGTAACAAAACTGTATTGATGATATCATTTATTTAACCAAAAATCAAGTCTTTTTCCAATTTATAAAAAATTTTGCCAAATATTCAGCACTTTGCACAAAACCTTTTTAAAAACACCCTGAACTTCTCATAGGTAAAACTGTTACGAAATTGTTATTTGTAATTGCACGAAACAGAAATCTGTGATATCATTATTAATTGAAGAAGTACTTAATAGATAATGTATTATATATGGGGAGTGGTAAATGTGCAAAAAAAGCGCATCGCCGTTATTTTCGGCGGCAAATCATCAGAGCATGAAGTATCAAGAGTTTCGGCTTCGTATGTTATCAGTAAAATTCCGACAGATCAGTATGAGATCATTACAATAGGTATTACAAAACAGGGCAGATGGCTTTTATACAACGGTGAACTTTCCGCTGTTGCTGACGGCTCATGGGAAAACGACAAAGGCAACAAAACTGCCTTCATCTCCCCCGACCCGTCTGTCGGCGGTATCACTGTAATAGAAGAAAACGGATGCAGTATCATAAAACTCGATGTTGTATTCCCTGTTCTTCACGGCAAAAACGGCGAGGATGGCACAATTCAGGGACTGTTTGAACTTGCAGGAATACCCTATGTCGGCTGCGGCGTTCTTGCTTCGGCAGACTGTATGGATAAAATTGTTACCAATATTATGTTTGAGCAGGCAGGAATCGCACAGGCCGGCTTTACATGGTTCTATGCCTCAGACTATGAAAAAGAGCCCGAAAAGTATCTTGATCAGGTGGAAAACGACCTGAAAAACTATCCTGTTTTCGTTAAACCTGCCAATGCAGGCTCTTCCGTCGGTGTCAGCAAGGCGGCAAACAGAGAAGAGCTGAAAGCCGCAGTCATTAAAGCCGCAAAAGAGGACAGCCGTATCCTTATTGAAGAAAATATCATTGGCAAAGAAGTGGAATGTGCCGTTCTCGGCAATGATGAGCCTGTCGCTTCCGTTCCGGGACAGATCGCACCTGCTGCCGAATTTTATGACTACGATGCAAAATACAACAATGCAGATTCCAAACTGTATATTCCTGCTCAGATCAGTGATGAGCTGATCACTAAGGTACAGCAGACAGCCGTAAACGCTTACCGTGCTCTTGGCTGCAGTGGTCTTTCAAGAGTTGATTTCTTTGTCACAGACGACGACCGAGTGCTTCTGAACGAGATCAATACCCTCCCGGGCTTCACCTCCATCAGTATGTATCCAAAACTTATGGCTGCAAGCGGCACAGAAGGCAGTGACCTGATTGTGCGTCTGATTGAACTTGCATTTGAGAGGGCTGGTAAAAATGTCTGAACAAGCTATCGGAGTTTTCGACTCAGGACTTGGCGGTCTTACAGCTGTAAAGGAACTGATCAAAGTACTTCCGCAGGAAAACATCGTTTATTTTGGCGATACTGCAAGAGTCCCCTACGGCAGCCGCAGCTCGGAAACCATTAAAAAATACGCAAAACAGGATGCTGATTTTCTTTTGTCAAAGGGTGTCAAGCTGATCATTGCCGCCTGCGGCACGGTAAGCTCCGTTGCTGTGGAGTTGAAAGACACACTGCCTATCCCCTTTACAGGTGTTGTTGTTCCCACCGCAACTGCTGCCGTCAAAGCCACACACAACGGCAAGATCGGTATTATCGGCACATCCGCTACTGTCAACAGCGGTTCATACAAAAAAGAAATTCTCAGACAGAATGACCGCATCACTGTTTTTCAGCAGGATTGTCCGCTGTTTGTTTCTCTTGTTGAAAACAGTTTCATTTCCGAAGATGACCCTATTGTACAGTTAGTGGTGGAACGCTACTTAAAACAAATGAAGGAGGACGGTATCGACACCCTCATTCTTGGCTGTACCCATTTTCCAATCATTGCAAAAGCTATTTCCAACTACCTCGGACGGCACGTCCGGCTGATCGATTCGGGACGTGAAACCGCACTGTACGCTGCCAATCTGCTCGGCAGCAACAACATTCTGAACACCAGCAGCAAAATCGGCTCCTGCTCCTATTTTGTCAGCGACACCGTTGAAAGCTTCCGCCGCACTGCGGAGATCTTCCTCGGTCACAGTGTTGAAGCCAACGTCTCACACATCGATATTAATGCATAATTCATAATGCATAATGAAAGGCAGGATTATTTTATCAGCTCACGGAAAGGAACATAAATAATGGAAGAAAATTATATTCTTTCGGTATGCGGCAGGCAGTTTGTCAACGGCAGCGATGATAAGATCGAGCTGGAAACATCTGCTTCTTATGTAGAAAGAAACGGCAGCCGCTACATTACATATAAAGAATACGACCCTCAGAACCCCGGCAAACATTACCGCACTACAGTAAAGGTAGACAAACAAAATATTGTTACGGTAATGAAGGGCGGAGAAACCAATCACCATATGATACTCGAAAAGGGTCAGCGTCACAAATGCGAATACAACACACCCTTCGGCAGCATGACGCTTGGTGTCTATACAGAAGCTTCACAAATCACGCTTGACGACAACGGCGGCGAGGTATTTGTACGTTATACCATCGATATCGAATCCGAACTTGCAAGTACAAACGAACTTACACTGAAAATCAAGGAGGCTGAACATCATGTCAACAGCGGCACAAACAGTGACAAATCTTAAAAATGCCATTACCAACGCTTTTGAAAAAGCAATCGCAGAGGGACTTCTTCCGCAGGCAGAAATTCCCGACTTTAATATAGAAACTCCGGCTGACCGCAGCCACGGCGACCTTGCAACAAACGCCGCTATGGTATCGGCAAGAGCCTTTAAAACCGCACCAAGAAAAATTGCGGAAACCATTACACAGAACATCAACCTGGAAGGCACTGATCTTGCTAAATTTGAGATTGCAGGTCCGGGGTTTATCAATTTCTTCTATGATACATCCTTTTATGCAAAGGTACTGGAGGAAATCAACGCTGAGGGCGCAAACTACGGAAAATCCGATTTCGGCAAAGGCAAGAAAATCCTTGTTGAATTTGTTTCCGCCAACCCAACAGGTCCTATGCACGTCGGCAATGCAAGAGGCGGTGCAATCGGTGATTCTCTTGCCGCTGTTCTCGATGCCGCAGGCTATGAGGTTGCAAGAGAATTCTATGTCAATGATGCCGGCAACCAGATCGAAAAATTCGCGACCTCTCTTGAAATACGCTATTTACAGCTTTACAAAGACGGTTATGAGCTTCCTGAGGATGCTTACCACGGTCAGGATATCATCGACCATGCAAAAGCCTTTTCAGAAATCAACGGTGACAAATATGTAGAAGCCGATTCCGCCGAAAGAAGAAAGGCACTGGTAGATTTTGCCCTCCCCAAAAACATTGAGGGACTGGAAAGAGACCTTCTTAAATACCGCATTAAATATGACCGCTGGTTCAGAGAGAGTACTCTTCACAACAGTGGCGCAGTAAAAAATATTGTGGAGCTTCTAAAAGCAAAGGGACACACCTATGAACAGGATGGTGCTGTCTGGTTCAAAGCTTCTGAGTTTGGTGCTGACAAAGACTTTGTTCTTGTGCGTTCCAACGGTATTCCGACCTATGTTGTACCTGATATTGCCTATCATTATGACAAGCTCGTTACAAGAGGCTATGACAAAGCGATCGATGTACTCGGTGCTGACCATCATGGTTATGTACCAAGACTCAAGGCGGCTCTTACTGCCCTTGATGTCGATGCCTCAAAGCTTGATGCGGTTTTAATGCAGATGGTAAGACTTCTCAGAGACGGCGAAGTATACAAAGTTTCCAAAAGAAGCGGCAAGGCTATTACCCTTGTCACCCTGCTTGATGAGATCCCGATTGATGCCGCACGTTTCTTCTTTAACCTCAGAGAAGCAAACAGCCACTTTGATTTTGACCTCGACCTTGCTGTTGAGCAATCCTCGCAGAACCCTGTTTACTATGTTCAGTATGCACACGCACGTATTTGCAGTATTCTGAAAAAATTCACCACAGAAGGCGGCATCATCCGCCCCTGCACAGCAGAAGATTATGCAAAACTGACCGCCCCCGAGGAAATCGACCTGGTCAACAAGCTTTCCTCCTACGGTGAAGAGATCATCTCCGCTGCAAAGGATTACGACCCGTCAAGAATTACACGTTATGTATATGATGTTGCGGCACTGTTCCATAAATTCTACAATGCCTGCCGTGTTTCCTCCGAAGATGAATCCCTCACACAGGCACGTCTGGCACTTTGTCTTGCTGCACGCACCGTCATTGCCAACGTCCTCACCATGTTCAAAATCACTGCCCCGGAAACGATGTAAAAAATGAAGAATAACAAAAAGCAGAGCCGAACAGCAACAGAATTTGCATTTCAGATCCTATGAATCAAACTCTGAAGCTTGCCCACACCACTCATTATGCATTATGCATTATTAAAGGGAGATAACAATATGGACTTTTCTTTCCTGCTGCCGCTGACTGCGGCAGAGGCTGATGACGGCAGCGACCCTTACGGGCGTAAATATCACAACACGAATATCATACTTGCACCGACAGAAAATATCACTCACAGCAAGCTTGAAGAAAACGGAAAAGACGATGAGTTTTCAACAATTATGAAAGCTGCTGTTGAATCTGCTGCCGAAAAACTGCCTGACAATGTGATACTCGGTGTGGTTTTATCACCCGAAACAAAATTCTCCGAAAAGCATAGCTGCGGAGAATTTGAAGAAGCTGTTTTTGATTATCTCGAAAAAATCACCTTGGTCAAAGACTGCGGTGCAGATCTGATTCTGCTGAAAAATCACAGCCATTTATGGCAGATGAGGGCGGCGGTAATTGCTGCAAAACAGGCTGCTGTGCCGATTATGATCGTTATGACGGTTGATGATGAAGGCGAAAATGAATTGGGTATTGACTGTACAGCGGCACTGATCACTTTACAGTCTCTCGGTGCGGATGCGTTCGGCATCAGCTGCACGGACGGTGCAGAAGAGCAGTCGGAACTGCTGCATGATATTTTCCCTCACGCCGAAATACCGCTGATCGCAATGGGAAATTTTTCGGAATATTCTTCCAAACAGGTCAAATCACTGATCTACAACGGTGCGGCAGTATTTATTGATACTTCGGAAATTCCTGCCGCGTGGGTTTATAATGAAATCAAAAAACATGAAAGCATTTTTGATAAATCGTCAGAAAAAGACAGCTATGCGGCGGCGGTGGAATGTGAGGTATTTTTCCTGCCCGATAATATTGAACTGTCCGAACCGATTGAATGTGATTACGGTATGAGTGATGATCTGATCGATATGGATGATGAAAACATCAATTCTGTCTGTATCAGACTGAATTCATCTGACGATGCAGCCCTTCTTGCAGAAAATGCCGCCATGTCACGCTTGCCTGTCACAGTTCATACCAATGATACCAATACATTGGAAGCGGCTCTGCGGTATTTCACAGGGCGGCTGATCGTGGATTCACGCTGTGAGATTGACACCGAAGACCTTCATTCTCTTACAGAACAATACGGAGCAATTCTTTATTAGGAGGTATTCCCCCATGCTGAAAAACAAACCGCTGCTGGCAGCTGCCATTGTATTCGGCAGTATCGGCTTGCTGCTGATCATCGTATCCGCTATTATTTACATAGACGGCGGAAAAACCATTTACAACGCTATTGCGTCTCTTCTCGGTATGCCGATCGGAAAAGTCACTACCGCTTCTTTCTGCCAGTTCGGCACACTTTTTGAAATTGCAGCTTTCACCCTTGGCTACAAATCATTTACTACAGAAAGCAGCGAACAATAATTGAGAAAGATAGCAAAGCCGCCCTCAGCCGGGCGGCTTTTGTTTTATATAAATATACTGGTTGCTCTTATTTTCAGAGTCCGAAATGTTCCTTAACGAGTTTCATGCTGTACCTCCGTTCTGTTATTAATCACATACGTGGTGCGGTTAGTGTAAAATAATTCTGGGTATATCAACTTGAAGCGCGGCGATAAATTAATCTTTCGTTTTCAGAGCTACCAAAGGGTAGCGACTGCGCGAATTGGGTCCGGCGGCTCGCCGGCGCGGTTGACAATTTGGTAAAAAAACAATATAATTATTTTATAAGCAGCAGTGAAAGGGGTATCATTATGAAAATATCCACCAAAGGCAGATACGGACTGCGTGTTATGGTCGATTTAGCAACAACCGACCCCCAGAATTATGTTTCCATCAAAAGCATTTCAAACCGTATCAATATTTCCGATAAATATCTTGAACAAATCATCTCCTCCCTCAACAAAGCAGGACTGGTACGCAGCACACGAGGAGCACAGGGTGGCTATAAACTTGCAAAATCGCCGTCCGAATATACCGTTGGTCAGATACTGCGAGCCATCGAAGGCAGTCTTGCCCCCGTTGCCTGCCTTGATGACGTCGAAAATCAATGCCCACGCTGCGGCGACTGTGTTTCATTGTACGTCTGGGAAAAAATCTATGAAGCTGTCAACGATGTTGTCAACACCATGACCCTTCAGGATATCATCGACCACGCCGAGAAATAATTAATAATTAATAATTAGTGACATTGGGAAGTTTGTTTCCCCCCTTTTCAATGTACAATGTGCAATGTACAATGATTAGCATGGGGAAGTTTGTTTCCCCATTTTAGTTTTATAACATAGATAACTTCATGCTACCCTTTGCCGCACCTGCTACCTTCACCCTTCAACCTTCAACCTTTATTCATAGACAAGTTTTTCGGGTGTCCAGTCAGAAAGAACAGCAACCATGTCTGCGGCGACTTTTTTTGCTCCGTCAAGATCCTGAGCAAGATAGTTACCGCAGCGTTTTCTTTCTGCACCGGGAATTTCGCCTGTAAAATCTCTGATATAAACCATACTGTCATAAACAAGCTTGATGGCAAGTTCGGGCGATATATTGTCCCTGACAAGAAAATAAAAACCTGTTCTGCATCCCATAGGACCAACATAGATAATGTTATCACTGTGTTCGGTATTCCGCACATAAGTCGCAAAAATATGCTCCATGGTGTGCATTTCGTTATCTCCAAGATAATCGCCTGCATTCGGCGCTTTCATTCTGATGTCATAGGTAACAACATCACCGTCAATTCTGGATGTGTACATTCCTTTTTTCAGCTTGTCATGGTCAACGGTAAAGCTTGCTATCATTTTCATAAGTAAATCCTCCTCTGTAAAACAAACGGACATAGTTTTCATAACTATGCCCGTTTTTCTTAGCTCAATTACTGGTCTGCAAGATTCTGTCCTGCTGTACTGCTTTCGGCTGAACTTTCTTCCTGCGGATAAACATCAATATCCTTGATCGAATCTTCATCATACTCGATTTTATACTTCTTGGAAAGTTCTTCATAGCTTTTCTTCAGATCCTCCTGACGCAGATCTGAGTCAACATTTACCTTCCATGCAGTAAGACCGCTTCCGACGTAGTACATAACATGATATCCGTAATCGGTAGAAACAATTCCCGAATCGCCTGCTTTGCGGTTTTTGTCGAACATCCAGTCATTAAATGAAGGAACCATCTGTCCTGACGGAACATTGCTGTACAGACCACCGTTTGTATTGGAACCCGGATCTTCGCTGTACTTGTTTGCAAGCTCGGCAAAACTGTCCTCTGTAGCATCGCCGTCCTGCCATTCCTTGTAGATTTTTTCAGCTTCCTCTTTGGTTTTGGAATCGGAATTATCATGTGAGGTCAGGCTGACAAGAATATGTCTGATATTCCTGGTTGCTGTTTCATCACGATAAACAGGCTTGTCTATCATAATTACCACATAGGAAGTGGATGTCTCAAACACCTTTGTTTCGTTTGCTTTTCTTTCCTTGTCAAAAACCCACTGACTCATTTCATCAGCGTCTGAATAGGTCGTTTTTGTATACTGAGTCGCCTCAACGGTCTCATTGACGGCATCATTGAAATCTTCCTCGGTAATAGATTCCTCTGAAGTAGTCGTGAGCGATACAAGAGACGGATTTGCCTTAAGGAATTTGGTCAAATAAGTCTCGTATTCCTTGGCATCCTTAGTATTGGCAAGAGCATCGGCATTTTCTTTCATCTTGTTTTTTCTGTCTTCGTTGACTTCCGCAGAAGTTCCGTCAATATTTGTGTCGGTATATCTGAATTCATAAATATGATAATCCGCAACCTCGTATTTTGTTTCATCCTCTTTAAATTTTGCTTCATACTGGCTGTCGGTATATTTATAACTGTCATGCAGATAGTTATTATATTTCTGGGCAAGAAGTGTCATTTTCATGACATATTCAATATCATTTACTGTGATTTTTCCGTCATAAAGATCTTTTACATAAGTATCGAGATCTTTGCTTTCCTGCTCCGCTGCTGATTCCATACTGCTGCGGTAATCGGCAATCGTCTGAAGTTCCTCATCCGAAAGCGTCATTTTCTCTGCTTCCGCTGCCTCGGCAAAAACCATGATCTGGTTCAGGTAGGTTTTTGTGTTTTCAAGGAAATAATCATGCCATGTTGTCTTTTCTTCTTCGTTATAATACTGATCCTTCAGACTTTGTGTTGTATCAAAATAGCCTGCTTTATTCTCGCTCAGAAACTGCTGATACAAAGAATTGAAAAGATACTGCATAACATCAAAAGACAGCTCGTAATGGTCAGATTTAACCCCAATATTATCTCCGAATTTTGTAACGGAGTCTGTGGAAGTGACCTCTGAATTCTGGCTGTCCTTATCCTTGGTTTTCTCTTCAAACATATCACATCCTGACAAAGGCACTGCAACAAAAATCGTACCTGCAACTGCTGCTGCCATAATGCGCTTTGCCAATGAACCGAATTTAGACATTGTATTTCTCTCCTTCCGATCTGCACAGCTACAAATCGTAACATAAATTTCACACTGCACATCACAGTGTGTTCAAGAGATGATCAATTCAAAAATCTCCATATTAATAATAACAAAAATCCGTCCATTTTTCAACAGTTATTTTCAAATATCTTATATTGTATACTTGACATTTTTGTAAAATATTATAAAATGATATAAGGATTCAAGGTCTGTCATTTACTTAACGGTGATAAATTTGATGGGAGTTATATTATGGATAAAATAATGAGTTTTAAAAGATATATCTGCGGATATGAAGAATTTAACTTTTCGGAGCTTTACCGCCAGTGTGACATTGGCATACGCAAGCTTCCGGTCAATGTGTTTCTGCTGGAGCATAAAAAAAGGGGGCATATCCTGATCAATACAGGGTGCAGTAGCCGGCTGAAAAAAAATCCCGTTGCATTTGCAAAGCTGACAGCAAAACACAAACTATCCTTTGAAGAAAAGGACAGCATTTCGGCACAGCTTCTTGCGGAGGGAATGGATCCGGTCTGTATCAGAAAGGTACTTCTGACGCATTGTGATCCTGAATGTTGTGCTTCCCTGCCGCTGCTGCCAAAATATGAACTGCTTTCCAGTGCAGGAGTACTTTCTTTGATATGGCTTTCAGATCCTTCTGATGGTATCATGAAAAGCACCATTCCGTCAGAAGAAGTTCCCAAAAAAGCGGCAGGACTTTATCAGGGTGAAACATTTCTGAAACAATATTTCAAATGGGTCTATGATGTATTCGGTGACGGAACGATTCTTGCTGTTGACATCACAGGTCACGCAAAAGCAATGACGGCTTTTTATCTGACCGAAAAAAACATCTTTATTGCTGCTGACGCTTCTGTTGACGAAACCGCTGTAACGGAAAATCTTGTTCCAAGCGATAAGCTTTTAAAACAGCAATTCTATCCTGACGATTATCTTTCTGTCCTTATCACACTCCGCCGGATGAAAAAAGAACATCCTGATATAAGATTCATCTTCTCACATTCAGAAAATATATAGAAATAAACTCTGCGACACAGTAATGAACTGTATTGCAGAGTTTTCATTTATGAGGGTTGAATTTGTTTACCTGAACGGTAATTCCTTATACTCTTAAAAGTCTGAGCTTTCCTACAAGGGGGATATCTTTGACCTTGCCGGCATTGATATTCTGAATCGCGGTTACGACAAGGAAAACCGGAACGGCAAAGAAAATAGCAGTAAACAGAAGTACCAGTATATAGCCATGAATATAAAGACCTGTATCAGCACTTCTCACAGCTCCGCTGATGATCACACCCGAATAGATATAGTTGATGATTCCGCATATCACTTCAATAATAAAGATCAACAGTCCCTGATTGGCATAAAATCTTGCGGAAGCACACTCTTTTTTCACTACTAAAGGTACCCAGAAAGTAATTCCCATACTTGCAAGAATACAGAGCATTTTGTTCTGCTTCATATTGTTGATATCATACAAATGGGAATAATCTTTTGTGTCTTTGAGTTTGCTGATAAACTCCTTTACGTTCTTCGGCTTTTCCTCTTCAGTTTCTCCCTCATCTTCGGGAGTTTCTTTCTTTTCAAACTTAAAATTCTTAGAATCCTGATGAGGATCAGTCTTTGGTTCTGTTTTATACAGATCCGGTGACCATGTGCTTTCCTCTTTCTTTGGTTCTGGTTCAGGTTCAACAACATACTGTTGTTGGGGCTGTGGTTCAGGCTGAACCACATACTGCTGCTGTGGCTGAGGTTCAGGATCGGGTTCTGCCGCATATTGCTGTGTCTGCGGTTGTGCATACTGCTGAGGTGCATATTGCTGTGCCTGCGGCTGTGCATACTGTTGAGGTGCATATTGCTGTGCCTGCGGCTGCGCATACTGCTGCGGCGCATATTGCTGTGGCTGCGCATACTGCTGAGACGCATATTGCTGTGGCTGTACATACTGCTGAGACGCATATTGCTGTGGCTGTACATACTGCTGCGGTGCATATTGCTGATTCTGCTGCATCTGCTCCGCATACTGCTCTAAATACTGCGGCTGACCGTACTGATTATCATAACCGCTGCTGCTGTCATATTGTTCGGAATAATCCTGGGTAAAATGCGGTTGCTCATACTGCGGCTGTTCATAGACCTGACCGATCGGTCTGCCGTACTGATCATATTCGATTTTCGGTTTTTCGGGCTGCGGAGCATCCAGATCAGGCACTGCCGCCGCAACAAACTCCCTTGATCCGCAAGTAATACAAAACGCAGCACCGTCGGGAAGCGACGCACCGCAAGAAGCGCAAACTTTCATAATGTCCTCCTATGTTATGTGATATGATATAGTTAAAATAAAAAATTAAGTTTCAGATCATTTTTTCCAGATATCAGGCTTTTTGAATGACAGACTGTCAAATTCATCCATCATTTCATCTTCTGTCATTGCCGAAAGCTTATTTTTGTACTCCCCTTTTATGTATTCCAACTGGCAGTTCCATGTTGTCTCATTTTCGATACATTCATCCATTGAAACAGCTGAAAGAAGGCAGTAATACATAAACTCATCAAAGCTTTCTGCAACCAGTTCCTGTGAATCAGAATCATCATGTGCAATAAAAACATACTTCGGCTCGTCCGTATCATTTTCCCTGCCCTTTTCAAACCAGAAACAGAAAAAATCTCCGCCGCCTGAAATTCCGAACGGAATCAGGGTAATATCGTCCCGAAGATACAGATTATCATATTTCCCACACATTTTCAGTATTTCATCCAACGAATCCTTCCATTCCGCATAGTGATCAAACGGAAGCGGCTCACAATCGCTGCTGATCATCAGAAAAGCCTTCGGGTCATTGATATCGATCCCTGTCCGCTTTGAATTCCTCACGGCTCAACTCAAGCCAGTCCATTGCACCGGTCTGATAAACTTCTGTCCACCTTTCCGGGAATTTAAAATGCATGAGTTTTTCCACTTCATCAGGCTTCATATCCTCACCCCTGCCTAAATATTTCCATAACTAATTATATTACAAATTATATAAAAATGTCAATAACATGATTCAATTCCGTTAAAAATAATCGTGCAAAATAAACCGAAAAAGTTTATCCAGCACGATCATTTTCCATTTTCAATTTGTCAGTCCAGTCCCCAGAGTTTGCGGTAGCCGGTGACGAAGTTCGCACCGAAACAGATCTCGTAGAAGCCGTCGATACCTTCATATTCGGTATTTTCAAGGTCACTTTTGATAGAATCCTTTGTGACAACTCTTACAGGTACGCTCTGCTGCTCGGGAAGGTCTGCTTTATCGAGTACCCTGAGTGCATAATCCACCATTGCATAGGCAGTCCACTCATAGCTTTGTGCAACAAGCATTTCGATCTTACCGTTTTCAGCAGAGGTAAAGGCAGATGTACCGCCGCCTGTTGCTATGATTTTAATATTTTTTCCTATCTGATCGACTGCACTGATCGCATCATTGATCATCGTTTCATCAAGCACGATAATATAGTTAAGGTTGGGGTCTTTTTCCAGTGCCTGCTTAATTTTTGTTGCCAGTCCATTCTCAACCTCAATAGAAGAACCGCTCTGTACAGTACAGTAACCCGATGTGACATATTTTTTAAACTCATCAGCAAATCCGTTATAGATAGAGGTTGAAAGTGTTGAATCCGAATTGTTGATCGCAAGTGCATTCACCTTGCCCTTGTTTTTGCTGATTGCCCAGTCTGCAAGAAGCTTGCCTGCCAGCTGGTAATCAATCGGGATCGTATAGTCAACATAGTGATCTTTCATATCCTTTCCGACATATCCTGCGGAAAGAACCTTCACTCCGTTTGCCTGTGTCAGCTCTATTTCATTTGCGATAGGGTCTTTGTTGATATCTCCGTACATCACAACAATATCACTTTTTTCCACTGCCTTCGCCAGTGCATCATTATAGGCAGCCGGTGTTCCGTCGGAATTGTCCGCATAGATTTTTTTGAATCCTGCAGATTTTGCCGCTGATTTGAACTGTTTCACAAC
Organism: uncultured Ruminococcus sp.; assembly: GCA_902773065.1. GTDB lineage: Bacteria > Bacillota > Clostridia > Oscillospirales > Acutalibacteraceae > UBA1213. Next base: position 13,037 of record CACYDD010000286.1, read on the forward strand.
AAGTGAAGTAAACACATTGTTGGAATTATCAGGGATCAGTGATACCTTTTTATTCTTGGAAATTTCCGTCGCATCGATTTCTTTTGCCTTGACAGTAAAGTCAGGAATATCCTTGTATTGTGCAATAAAATCATTGATCGAACTCAGCTGTTCGTTTGTGATCTCAGGCTTTGATTCAACCATACTGATATCGGAAATCGTTTCGCTTGATTCCTCTTGTTTAGAAGCCACCGAGCTTTCTGTTGTTTCCTGTGTACTTTCGGTTTTATCACCGGAATTCTCACAGGCTGCCATTGCAAAAGACCCCAATACGATCGCTGCCATCAACGCCAATGCTGTAAATTTCTTCATATTCTTCCTCCAAATTCCTTTTATATCCTAAAATTAAAATCTTATACCACGTTTTTAATTATACTTCTTACAACAACCACTGTCAACAAGCATTTTTGCCGTATTTCTTTAAGAAAATTCAAAAGTTTTTGTAGGATAATATTTGTGTGTTCTGTCAACCATAATAAATAGAAAAACAGCGAAAGGAATACGATTATGAATTTCAGAACAGACCTTGCACTTGAGGCACATAAGAGTAACGGAGGACAGACCGAAGGCACAGTTTTTGAAAGCGAAAAAAAAGGAGATCTCAAAATAAGCCGTCTGCATATTGAAAGCGATTCTGCCGCACAGAAGCTTGAAAAACCGAAAGGCTGTTATATTACCATAGAGGGTTTGCCTCTGACAGATTATTTTCGTGATGCACAGGAACAGATCGAAACCATCTCAAAAGAAATTACGGCACTGCTTCCCGAAAAAGGAACAGTCCTTGTCATAGGAATCGGCAACACTGATATCACTCCTGATGCTTTAGGTCCTTTCAGTGCAGATACAGTTCTTGCCACACGCCATATACGCGGTGAAATTGCCCGCTGCGCCGGTCTTGACAATCTGCGTCCGACAGCTGTTCTTTCACCGGGCGTTCTCGGGCAAACAGGCATTGAAACAGGTGAGATCATCATTTCTCTTCTCGGCAGGCTTGAGCCTTGTGCCGTCATTGCTATAGATGCACTCGCTTCCAAAAGCATTTCCCACCTCGGGAAAACGATCCAGATCAGCGACAGCGGTATTTCTCCCGGCTCGGGAATCGGCAACCATCGGCTCCGCCTCAACCAAGAAACTCTTGGTATTCCCGTCATTGGTATCGGTATGCCGACAGTTGTAGATGCTGCTACTCTCGTCTCCGATATGTCGGGCGGAGAGCATACTTCCTTTGACCGGCAAAACAATTTCATCGTCACCCCGAAAGAAATTGATCTCCTCATCGAACGTGCCTCCAAACTCATCGGCATGGCCATCAACTGTGCCCTGCAGCCGGACTACTCCTTCACCGACCTGGCAGCACTTGTATCATAAATTCTCCTCTATCTGCATATCTTGTATTATGCCCGATAAGTGAAATACAGGGAGGGAAAGCTGTGGGGATCAATAAAAAAATCATGAGAAAATTTGCCTTGTCGTCAATTTCTGCTGCTTTGGTCATTTCTGCGGCTTTATGCACCGCCGAAAGGATGAAAGGTACGGATATGACTGACCCCCTGAAAATGATTGCTGCCGAAACAACGCTGCCAAGCGGCAATTTTCAATATTATGACTCAACCTACAATGCACCCTCGCCTGAACCATCCGAAACAGAACAAAGTGCAAAACAGAAACAGGAAAGCTCCCGGGCATCCGAAAGTTCTGTCGAAAGTGAGACAACAGCTGAATCAAAAACGGAAGCGGATATCCCAAAAGCAACAAGCGGAAAAGAATTTGAAAGCTCCGAGGCAACCGCCGAAGAAATTGAGGCATATGACAATGAGCATGAGGGTGAAGAACAATACCCTGTTCTGGAATTCACCTCTGTTCTGGGAAATATGGCTTATGACGGTGTACAGGTCAAAAATTCCTCCTCAGCGGATATCGATATCAAATCAGAACTTGAAGGCAGACTCGGTTTTAAAATGGAGAAAACAAGTGAACCTCAGGTTCTGATCTACCACACCCACACCTGCGAAAGCTTTCTGACTTATGATACAGGCTATTATTACGAAAGCTTTTATCCACGAACAACTGACAAATCAAAAAGTGTTTGTGCTGTGGGCGAAGAAATCGCAAAACAACTGAATGCTTCCGGTATTGCGACGCTGCACGATACAACATACCACGACAGCCCGAGTTATTCGGGTGCTTATTACAGAAGCACTGACACCGTTAACGAATACCTTGAAAAATATCCTTCCATCAAAGTCGTTCTTGATATTCACCGTGACGGAATCGGTACAGACACCCAGCGTTCCAAGCCTGTCTGCTATGTTAACGGCAAAAAGGCAGCACAGATGATGATACTCGCAGGTTACAACTGTGATAATGACCCTGCTTTCAAAGACTGGGAATACAACCTGCGGTTTGCTCTGCAAATCCAGAACACCGCACAGAAAATGTACCCCGATCTTGTTCGGCCGCTTAATTTCGGTGATTTCGTTTATAATATGGATATCAACACAGGTTCCCTTCTGATCGAAATAGGTGCAGATTCCAACACATTGGAGGAAGTACGCTACACAGGCTATCTTCTCGGAAATGTATTGTCTGAAGTGTTATCCGCTAAAAAAGATTAGAACAACTTTGTAAATTCCCAATTATTTATCTTTCATCTTTTATCTTTTTATAGAATATTCACTGAATTATTTGTGCAGAATATCCGTTTTTTCTGACATAATGACAGTTCAACATCAAGGAAATTTCTGTTATAATTATTTATGTATCTATAAATGAGCAATCATCAGCCCGCTCATTCTTAGTTTGCGTAAAAATGATTATTGGCGGTGAAAAATCATGAAAGGAAAAAAATATATAACCTCTTTACTTGCTGCCGCAGTTATTGTGACATCCGCTTTTCCGTTGACAGCATTTGCCGTTCCGTCGGATGATCCCGATGCTCCTCCCGCGGAAGAATACAGTCAGGACGAAACTCCGGCGGACACTCCGTCCGAAAACCCTGACAACGGTGAGCCATCTTATGCCGAAGAAACACCCGAGGAAAGCTACAGCCCTGACTACAGCCAGGATTACACCGAGCCTGATAATAATCAATATTACGAACCCGAATACAGCTATGACGATAATGAATATACACAACAGGATTCCTATGAGGATTATGACAACAACAACGAAAATGAATATAGTAATGATGAAGAAACCTATGACAATGAGGAAAGTTACGAGGAAAGCTACGAGGATGACAGCAACTACAGCACCGTAACCGTTGCCGATCCGTTTACACTGATTGCCGGACTTGAAGTGATTCTTCCTGCTGACAAGCCCGATTTTAAACCAAAAGAAGAATCCTCAAAGGAAGAGGAAAGCAAGGACGAAAGCTCCGCTGCTGCCGCTGCCGTCAAAAAAGACACGGATCTTCTGAACGCACCGCCTACGATTCCGATCGACGAAACCGTATCTTCCGTGACCTACACACAGGATGAAAATGATACTTCGGTATTTGTCGGCATCATCTTCTGGTCGATCATCGGTATTGTAATCACTGCCATTCTGATCATCATCATTAATTTCAAAGGCGAAAATTCAGAATTCACCTTCGGGCGGAAGAGATACCACAAAAACAATTATAAGCCATCCCGGACATCGGTAAACAAATATAAAATGAGCAGATAAAAAGCAGACCCGTTCGGGTCTGCTTTTTTGTTATGCAAAAAAATCCTTCACAAGCGTTTCTGCTGTTGTGAAATCGCTCGGATAGGTCAGTTTGATATTTGTTTCTGCCCCTTCAATCAGTTTTACCGCTTTTCCGTTGATGTGATATAAACGACAGGCATCCGTGATTCCTGACCGCTGCTCCGCCGGCACACGATGCAGCATTTCAATAAAGCCTCCGATTCTGAATGTCTGCGGTGTCTGCACCCTGAACATGGTACTTCTCAGCGGAAACTCATCCGCTGTAATACCGTCAGAAGAAATCAGCATGGTATCTGTTGCAGTAATTGCTGTTGTGCAGATATCACAATCTTCCATCGCTGCAATACTGTCGCTGATCATTTTCTCCGTTACAAACGGACGGACTGCGTCATGTGTAAGCAGGATCTCATCCTCGCTCGCAGAAAGCTTTTCTTTGGCATATGTGATAATATTCACGATCGTATCGTTTCTGTCTGCTCCTCCGTCCGTGATATGCACACCGCCTGAAAAAAACTTTCCGACAAGCTCTTCCGTATATTCATGCCACTGCGGATTGATCCCCACGATCACATTTTCAATTTCATCATGCTTTAAAAACTGCTCTATCGTATAAATGATCACCGGCTTACCGCGAAGCTCCATAAACTGCTTCGGGATATCGCCCCCCATTCTTGTTCCCTTTCCTCCTGCCACAATCGCCGCTATTGCCATTATATTGCCTCCCAAAAATTATTTTATATCAACTATTATATCATCACGACCCGATTCTGTCTACATCCGTCAAGGCGTACCACGTACACTTGAAGCTTAATGTAAAATTGTTGGCATATCAACTTGAAACGCGGAGATAAACTAATCTTTACTCATTCAGAGCGAACGAAGGGTAGCGACCACGCGAATCGGGTCCGGCGGCTCGCCGGCACAATTGACAAAACACTCGTAATGTTATATCATTATATTATAGTTTTATCAGAAAACAAAGCTAACAATAATACAGAAATATGGGGAAAAAGCAATGAAATTCAAAAATGTTCTTTTAGCAGCAACAGCTTTGATGCTGACATCCGTTTTAGCATTTTCAGGCTGTACCGACCTAAAAAATGAAAATTCCGCTGAGGAAAGCTCCGCACCGCAAAGTTCGGAGAAAAAACAGGAAAGCTCCAAAAATACAGAAAAATCCGAAGCAAGCAAAACCGAATCAAAAACAGAATCCAAAGCAGAAAACTCCGCTGCACAAAGCAGTGTAGAAGAACAAGAGTATTCCCTGCCTGCCTATAATAAAATCACGCCGGCTGTCTGGGAAGTTACTGACAGCAATGCCCATGTGATCTATATGATGGGTTCCATTCATGCTGCGGATGCTGATGCACTGGAAATGCCCGACTATTTTGAAACAGCCTATGCAAAATGTGATTCCCTCGCTGTGGAATGTGATATCACAGAGGCACAGCTTGATATTTTCGGTCTTGGAGAACTGCTTTATACAGACGGAACAACCATAAAAGATCATGTGCCCGAAGAAGATTATGAAAAAGCGGTAGAAACACTTTCGGCCGCCGGAAGTTACAACGCAAACTATGATTATATGAAACCTATCATGTGGTCCTCTCTCGGCGAAGCAGTCGCAATACAGCGGGCAGGTCTGAATACCAATTACGGTATTGACACACTGCTGATCAAAAGAGCCAAAGAAGAAAACAAAAAGGTTCTGGAAGTAGAATCTGTTGACTCCCAGTATACACTTCTTGCCCATCTCCCTGATGAGGTTCAGCTTCTGATGTTCCACCAGCTGACAACAGATGATTATATTGATGATATGGAAAAAGAACTTCGGGAAACCTATGAAGGATGGAAAAATGGCACATTAGGTGACAGCCTGGTTGAAAGCGATGCCGATATTACCGAAGAAAGTCTCAGTGATGAAGAGCTGAAGCTGCTTGAACAATACAATGATGCAATGCTCAACAACAGAAACAAAGGAATGGTCGAAAAAGCAAAGGAATATATGAAGGGAGGCAAAACCGTCATGTTTGTTGTGGGTGCGGCTCATTTTTACGGCGAAAAGGGTATTTTGCAGCTGATGAAAGATAACGGCTGCACCATCAGACAGCTTACCACCGAGGATGCTGAAAAGCCCCCTGCCAAATCAGCTTTTGCTGCTGAAAGTACCGAAGAAGAAAGCTCCGTACCGGAAACCGACCCCGGCACTGCAAGAGCAGCATAAACTCACAGCGGAGAATCAACAATGAAACTCAGAAAAATTATTTCAACGCTTCTTGCTGCTGTCATGCTATGTACTTTTCTTTGCGGCTGCGAAGATCTGGAGGAATTTCTTGATTACGACCTCAGTGCCGAACCAAGAAATCACGAGGAGCTGCTGGTGAGTCATTATATTGATGTCGGTCAGGGTGATTGTGAATTCATTGAATTTCCTGACGGCAAAACGATGCTGATCGATGCAGGAACAAGCAAAAGCAGCGGAACAATTATTGATTATATCGAAGGCTTGGGCTATTCTGAAATCAACTATGTCATTGCAACACATCCCCATGCCGACCATATTGGCGGCATGGCGGATGTGATCAAATATTTTGATATCGGACAGATCTATATGCCCTATGCCGGCACAACAACAAAAACCTTTGAAAACCTGCTGACTACCATACAAGATAAGAACAAAAAGATCAAAACCGCAAAAGCAGGTATGAATATCACAAAGTCAGAAAACCTTGATTTCAGCGTTGATATCATTGCACCGGTCAATGACGAATATGATGACCTGAATAATTATTCTGTTGTGATTACCATCCAATATGGCAATAACCGCTTTTTGTATATGGGAGATGCCGAAAAAGAAGCGGAGGATGAAATTCTGGAGGATAAGTCAGATGTTTCCGCAGATGTAGTGAAAGTCGGACACCATGGCAGTAAAACCTCGTCCTCGGCTAAGTTTGTCAGTGCTGTCGGGGCAGATCATGCCGTATTCTCTCTTGGCGAAGGTAACGATTACGGTCACCCTCATTCCCAGGTCGTAAAACGCTGGAAAAAGGCAGGCGCAGAAATTCTGCGGACAGACAAGAACGGAACGATCGTAATTACTTCTGACGGCAATAATCTCACTGTTGATACAGAAAAATAGGAGGATGAAAATGAAAGCGGTCATTGACAGATTTGAAGGCGAAATGGCAGTGATTGAAATCGAAAAAGGAAAATTTGAAAAAATGCCTAAAATTCTTCTCAGTGATGCAAAAGAAGGCGACTATATTGATGTTACGCCTGCTAAGAAAGCTCATTTTCATGTTGCAAGCATTGAAGAAGGAATTATGTATGTCCTTACGCCAAACGGGAAATATGCCATGAAGGCGGTCCTCGGCGGCGGTGCAAAAGCCGGCGACGGTCTGAATATCAAAATTAACAAGCCGGTTACCCAACAAAAAGAAAACAAAATAAAAGAACTGATGCACAGTCTTTTTAACTGACAAAACCCCCTGCAAGGCAATCGTAATGCCTTGCAGGGGGTTTTGTCAGTACCTTATTTTTCGCTCAGACATCCCGTCACAGAACTTCCATTAGCAACTGATGGAGTGGAGAAGACAGGATAAAATTTCCTTTGCTGCAAAATCACAAAGAGATTACAAACTTTCCCATGTCATAACTCCACACTCTTATCAGGATAGTTCAAATGCACCTGTATAGAGCTGGTAGTATTTTCCTTTTTGTGCGATCAACTGATCGTGTGTGCCACGCTCGATAATTCTGCCAAGCTCAAGAACCATGATAACATCGGAGTTCTGAACCGTACTCAGGCGGTGAGCAATAACAAATACTGTTCTGCCATACATCAGACCATCCATTCCCTTTTGAACAAGAGCTTCCGTTCTGGTATCAATACTGGAAGTCGCTTCATCAAGTATCATAACAGGCGGATCGGCAACTGCTGCTCTTGCAATGGAGATCAGCTGGCACTGCCCCTGAGAAAGCTGTCCGCCGTCTCCTGTGATTACCGTATCATAACCGTTCGGCAGCATGGAAATAAAGTCATGCGCATTGGCAAGCTTCGCCGCCGCGATACATTCTTGGTCTGTTGCATCAAGCTTACCGTAACGGATATTTTCCATCACTGTTCCTGTAAACAAATGTACATCCTGCAATACGATCCCAAGCGATCTTCTCAGATCAGTCTTTTTGATTTTATTGATGTTGATTCCATCATAACGTATCTTTCCGTCTGCGATATCATAAAAACGGTTGATCAGGTTGGTAATGGTAGTCTTTCCTGCACCTGTTGCACCAACAAAGGCTACCTTCTGACCCGGTTGTGCATACAGCGAAATATCATGCAGAACCGTTTTTTCTTCGTTATAGCCGAAATCCACTTCTCTCATGACGATATCGCCGCAAAGTTTTGTATAGGTAACAGTGCCGTCTCCGTGCGGATGTTTCCACGTCCACATTTCTGTGCGTTCCTCTGATTCAACGATTTTGTCGCCCTTTTCATATTTAGCATTAACAAGCGTTACATAGCCTTCGTCCTGCTCGCTTTCCTCGTCCATTAGTTCAAAGATTCTTTCTGCTCCTGCAAGTGCCATAATGACAGCATTGAGCTGCTGCGAAATTTCACTGAAAGGTCTGGAAAAGTTTTTGGAAAGACTAAGGAAAGAACCGATAACGCCTGCGGTGATCGGACTTAAACCAAAGATAGAAAGCGCACCACCCACAATGGCAATCAATACATACTGTAAATTGCCGAGATTGTTCATAATCGGCATGAGAATATTGGCATAGGTATTTGCCGCTGTCGCACTTTTGCAGAGTGCCTCATTTTTCTTGTCAAATTCCTCTTTAGAAATTTCTTCGTGGCAGAAAACTTTGACAACCTTCTGACCGTTGATCATTTCCTCGATATAGCCGTTGACATCGCCCAGTTCTTTCTGCTGAGCCACAAAATTCACTGCACTTCCGCCTGCGATCTTCTTCGTGATAGAGAGCATAATCGCTACAAATATCAGCACGAACAAGGTCAGATAGACATTAGTGGAGATCATGGCAACAAATACGGTCAGTATCGTAATAACCGAAGAAAACATCTGCGGCAGACTCATCGACATCATCTGACGGAGAGTATCGATATCATTGGTATATCGGCTCATGATATCACCGTGAGAATGTGTATCGAAATATTTGATCGGCAGCGTCTGCATATGAGCAAAAAGCTCGTCACGTATTTTTTTCTGAATCCCCTGCGATATGGTTACCATGATCCTGTTATAAGCAAGACCTGCCAGCGCACCGATCAGGAAGATTACTCCCATAATAAGAATCATGATCAGCAGACCACTGAAATCGGGATTCTTAGCTTTCATCAGCGGTGTAACATAATTGTCGATCACGATCTGGATAAACATGGAACTGAGCGCACTTGCCGCCGCACTGATCACAATACAGATCATGACCAGAATAAAGCGGAATTGATATTCTTTCAGATAGCCGAGAAGCCTTTTGATGACCTTTCCGGGGTCTTTCAGTCTCGGCTTTCTTTTCATATCCGGCATTTTCTTATCAGCCATTTTCGTCACTTCCCTTCTGCTGAGAATAATATACTTCCTGATAAATTTTGTTGGTTTTCAGCAATTCTTCATGTGTGCCGACAGCATTGATCATACCCTTGTCCATGACAATGATCTTGTCGGCATCCTCCACAGAGGAAACACGCTGTGCAATAATGATCTTGGTGGTATCAGGTATTTCTTCCAGAAATGCCTTTCGGATGAGCCTGTCAGTTTTTGTATCAACGGCACTGGTGGAATCGTCAAGAATCAGGATCTTCGGCTTTTTGAGCAAGGCTCTTGCAATACAAAGACGCTGTCTTTGTCCGCCCGAAACATTCGTACCACCCTGCTCTATGTAGGTATCGTACTTATCCGGCATACGCTCGATAAAATCCTCTGCCTGTGCCTGACGGCAGACTTTTACGATTTCCTCATCTGTTGCATCCGCTTTACCCCAGCGTAGATTTTCCTTGATCGTTCCCGAAAACAGTACATTTTTCTGCAATACCATTGCAACACTGTCACGCAAAGCTTCAATATCATAGTTACGTACATCCACGCCGCCAACGGTAACAGTACCCTGTGTTACATCATACAAACGGGGAATCAGCTGAACAAGGCTTGATTTGGAAGAACCTGTGCCGCCGATAATACCCACTGTTTCACCCGAATTGATTTTCAGGCTGATATCTTTCAGGCAAAGCTTCTCCATATTTTTGGCATAGCTGAAGGAAACATTGTCAAATTGGATACTGCCGTCCTGAATTTCGGTAAGCGGTTCTTCATTATTTTTCAGGTCAACTTCTTCTGTCAGCACTTCGGCAATACGTTCCCCTGAAGCTCTGGACATGGTGATCATTACCATTGTCATGGAAATAAACATCAGGCTCATGAGTATCTGGAACACATAGGTCATCATGCTGATAAGTTCGCCCGTTGTCATTGTACCGCCGACGATCTGATGGGAAGCAAACCATGAAATAATCAGTATACAGGCATAAACGCTGATCTGCATGACAGGCATATTGAAAGCCACTATCTTTTCAGCTTTGGAAAAATCCTTGTAAATCAGATCGGATATCTTGTTGAATTTTTCAACTTCATGCTCTTCACGCACAAAGGATTTTACCACTCTGATACCATGGAGATTTTCCTGCACAACATTATTCAGCTTATCGTATGTTTTAAATACCCTGCTGAATATCGGGTGAGCAAATCTGGTCACAATACCCAAACCAAGAGCGATAAACGGTATAAACGCAACAAACACCCACGAAAGCTGTGCATTCATGGTGAACGACATGATCATTGCGAATATCATCATAAATGGTGCACGGAACGCCACACGGATGATCATCTGATAGGCATTCTGAACATTCGTAACATCCGTTGTCAGTCTTGTTACCAGACTGGAGGCAGAAAACTTATCGATATTGGAAAAGGAATATTCCTGAAGTTTGTAAAAAAGGTCATGCCTCAGATTTTTGGCAAAGCCGGCACTTGCCTGTGCGGCAAATCTGCCCGAAAGCGCACCGAACGCAAGAGCCGCAAATGCAACGCCTGCCAGAACCAGACCTGTTCTGAGAATATAATCCATATCCCCCTTATTCACGCCGTTGTCAATCAGATCTGACATCAGATTCGGCAAAAGTACCTCCATCACTACCTCAAGGGTAATAAACAAAGGTGCAAGCAATGAGGGAAGTTTATATTCCCTGATACTTTTCGCTAATTGTTTTATCATACTTTTTCACTCTCTGTTTCTATATTACTGCGTATTTTTTCAAGCACCGAAAAGAAGGTTGCAAGCTCTTCTTCGGAAATATTCTGCTTGAGTTTTATCTCATTGTCTTCGAGATCCTTCATCATATTGGCATGAAGCTCCTTTGCCCTGTCGGTCAGAACAAGTTTTTTCAGTCTTGCGTCATAATCAACGCTTTCTCTTATGATAAAGCCTTTTTTCTCCATCAGCTGAATGATCCCCGAAACGGTCGATCTGCGGATTGAGAAATATTGTTCGATATCCTTCTGAAAGATCTCCCGATCCTGATTTTCCGCCAGAAAACCAATGATCCAGCCATTTTTGCCTGTGACATCATCTACCCTGCGGACAACATCGCTTTTTTTGCAGCTGCGTTTGAGCATATTGCTGGTTTTGCTGATCTCAACGCCAATATATTTATGTTCCTGTTCCATCATATCACCTCCATCATAAGAATAAAGTAAGCTCACCGACAGTTCGAAAACGGATTGTCAGCAAACTGATTGTTAGCGTGCTTACATTTTAGCACTATCTTCTGCTTTTGTCAAGCGCACCGGCGAGCCGCCGGACCCGATTC
>CACYDD010000287.1 GCA_902773065.1 uncultured Ruminococcus sp.
CAGCTCTATCCCGAAACTGATCTTGTTCCTCCCGGAAAAACCGAAGTACATAAATATATCATGTCCGAAAACAGCGTTGCTGCGATCCCGCTTTCAGGCGAATTCGCTTCCCATATCGGCCATGTGCTGATCACACGTTCCAAAAATATCACAGCCGAGATCATGGCTGTCAATTTCGACAGCAGCGGCGTGTATATTGATGCAAGACTGAACGGCTGTTCCTGCCTGAATGAAAAGGAATACAGCGTTTATACTGTGATCAACGGTGTCAAGGCAAAGGTCATCCCCTCAGGAGTATATACCATGAGGAAATTTTTCGGCAAATCATTTCTGCAGCGGTATGCTTTTCGTTTCTATATCCCTGTATCGGGCGGAAAAAAGATCGATACCGCCTGCCTGTATTTCCGATACAAAAAGCTCGCGTTCCGCCTGAAACTCTCTTTCGGCTCGCCCTATGCAAAACTTTCCGATGAGATTAAAAATTCTTATGCTACTTTCGGTGACAGGATCCTTACCTATGACAGGAAATCCAAAACACTTGTGATCAGACGCACCACTGAAAGCCTGCTGACGGTTTCCGAAAGCCGCTTTCTGAATGATGCGGCGAGAAATTCAGGACTCAGAACCCAGTTTGAATACAGAAGGATCAGAAGTCATGCAAAATCGGCAAGACGGAAAAATGAAGGCAGAAAAATCATTATGTTTTACGATAATGCGGGCATTAACTACAATGGAAATCTGCTGTTCCGTTATTTTTCCAAAAACAAAAACAACGATTTTGAACCGTATATCTGTGTACGCAGAGATTCTCCCGAATATAATTTCCTGCACGATATGGGTTACGATAATATATTGGAAACAGAGTCCTTACGTGCCAAGGTCATGACGCTTGCGGCGGATATTCTGTTTGCCTCTGACTGTGACCCCTATGATACCATAGGCTTCAATGACAACGATAAATTATATCTGCGTGATATGATGACGGCAATGACAATTTCTGTCAAAAACTATTTTATGACCTATGATTCTGCCCAATACAATAACCGCCTGAGAGACAATACACAAATGGTTTTCTGCTCCTCCCAAAGAGAAAAGGAAAATCTTCTCCAGCCGCTTTATGACTACGATGAAAGCATGATTAAAGTAACAGGAAGTGCCATGCTCGATGCTGTCAGCAACAAACGTGAAAAACTGATCCTCATCGCACCGGGGCGAAGAAGGCTTTTCAGTATTTATGAAAATTCGGGCTACTATAAGTTCGCAGAAAGTGCTTTTTTCAAGGCCTATCACAATATTCTTTCCAACAAGGAGCTTTTAAATGCCTGCAAGGCAAAAGGCTGGAAGATCGCTGTGATGATGCCACCTGCCATTGAAAAATACGCAGGTCTTCTCCCCTCTGACAGCTCTGTGAAACTATATTCCTACAGCGAACAGACAGAAGCTGCTCTTCTTGGCAAAGCCGCTGTTCTGGTAACGGATTACAATGAATTACAGTTCCGCTTTGCTTATATGGGGAAAAGTGTGATTTATTTCTATCCCCCCGGACTGCCGATCAATTCCGAGCATAAAGGCGAGAATATCACACGCAGCGGCTTCGGTGAGGTATTTTTTGAAGAAGAACCACTGTGCCGCTTTCTGACTGAGGGCATGGATAATGCCTTTAAATATACAGAAAAATTCCGTCAGCGGCGCAATACCTTCTTTGCCATGCAGGACAGAAGCAACTGTAAAAGAATCTTTGAAGCGACCATGAAGCTCCTCAGAACAATTCAGGAGTAGGATTCAGAACTGCAACAGTAAGTTTTTCAACATAATAAGGGAAAATTTATGGTTTATAAAACCATTGAAGGGCTGCAGCCTTGAACAATTCAAGGCTGCAGCCCTTTTTACTGTTTTATACTAATCTTCTTTTTTAACATATCGGAAGATATCAAATACCGAAAAAACGATCATAAGACCGGAGATAATGATCACTGACGGCTTCATAATCGAATTACAGCGCATTACATCCGCCATACAGGTATTGATCAGAATACCCGGCACTAATATTGCCAGAACTGATATGGGAATGATCGACACAGAAAGTCCCATTTTGATTTTTCTGTCAGGGATCAGCAGATGGACAAGTGAGATCAGCGCAAGAACCGCAGCAAGACCGGTGACAACATTTCCTGCCCAGTGACAAGTCATCCAGCTGCCGTCTGTTTTCGGACCGCAGGTTTTGAAAAAGGTCAGTATCCCCACTAGAAAAATGATACTCAGAACAAGCAGAATAATATCACTGATCCCGATTTTGATTTTTATTTTTTTCATATGTAAATCCCTCCGCGTTTTTATACTTTTGGCAGTGTTATCAGAATTCCCAGTCCGTTGTCGTTATATGCTTTGACAGAACCTTTGTGTCCCTCCACAATACTTTTGACGACAGCAAGTCCGAGTCCGCTTCCGTTTTCAGGTTTTGTCCGTGACTGATCGCTTCTGAAAAAGCTGTCAAAAAGGTAGGCAAGCTGTTCTTCGTCCACTCCCGGACCGTTATCCGAAAATCGTATTTCGACTGTTTCAGAGTCCGTATTTTCCCGAACATCGATTTGAATGACAGAACTGTCTTTTGTTCTGTATTTGACAGCGTTTTCAATAAGATTGACAAACACACGCCTCATTTCGTGAATATCTGCATATACTTCTGTATCAGTGGCATGACAGGTGTATCCGATCATAACATGATTTTTTTCTGCAAAATCTGCTTCCTCACTGATAAACTGCGATAAAAATTCATTTATGCTGACCTTTTGCAGACGGTATTTGTATTCGGGATGATCCAGTCTGACAAGCAGCGACATACTTTCCAGCAAGTGTTTCATTTCGTCAGTTTTGGTCAGGATCGCATGATAATATCTTTCCTTTTTTTCTTCCGTATTTGCGATACCGTCCCTCAATCCTTCTGTATATCCTTTGATTGAAGTCAGCGGCGAACGCAGATCATGAGAGATACCGATCATAAGATTTTTCTTTTTTTCTTCATACCGTTCTCTTTCCTCCTCAGAAGCCCTGAGCCTGATACGCATCTGATCAAATTCATGGCACACCACACCAAATTCATCACAGCGGTCATATTCTATCTGTGTATTCAGGTTTCCATCGGATATTTCTTTCGCACCATATGTCAAAATTTCAAGCGGCTGTATAACAGAACGGTTCAGCCAGCTTGTCAGAAAAAATCCCGTGATAATGATACTTGCTGACACGATCAGCAGAAATCCGAACAATAACTGAGGTGATACCGTATACACCGGAAGCAATGACTCCTGCATACCGATGTTCACCCGTTTTTCATCATAAACAGCATTGACGAAATAGATTTTATGATTCCGCTCAATTTTATCACGAATGATAATGACATCATCAAAACAGTCAATGCTTTCTTTTGAACCGGCAGCTTTTTCAGTACTCTTTTCCAGATACCTGAGATCATTCTCATCCATATTGACGAATAAAAGCTCTGAACCCGAAAAAATCTGAAGGTGGAATCCCATTTCCGAAAGCTCCTGAATTTTTCTGACCTGCGTCGGATAAAGCAGATCGGGAGCATCATGATCGGATTGAAGATCCGCCTCAAGATCAAGATCACTCAAAAGATTTTCATACAGATATAATGTATACTGTACTCCGTACATTGAACCGCTGCCGTGGGTACTATCTTTCATCGGATCCATATACATTCCGCTGTGAGTATGAATAAATATACCCAATAAGATGAGCAGCAAAATAACCGGTACTACGATGATCATGATATTGGATATCATGATTTTCTTTTTCAGCGTCATATTTTTCTCCTGTTTTATTTATTGCTTCAATTATATCATATACACCCTTGTAAATCCAGAACCAATCTCAGATAAAAGTCGATAAAAATTTGAGTGAAATTTAACACCAAAGCTGATAACCTGTTCCGATACAAAAAATGCGTCCGTATTTATGATTACACGAACGCATTTTATAAAGGAATGGACAAGGGACATATCTGAAAGAATGCCCTGATTGCGCCGACAGCAAGATTCCCACCTGCAACTTCCGGTTTATGAAACCGCCGTTTTACTTAAACTATGCCGACATATTAAGTAATTGATAATAATATTGTAGCACGTGATCTGCATTTTGTCCAATTATTAAAATTCATCAAAATTGATAAAAAACACTTATATCCTTTCTGCTGTCAATGCTCGGGTTCGGCAAAATAAAGAAATAAAGGGAATCATGTTTCATATTCCTGTCTGATGTGCTTTTTCAACAAAAATTAAAATAGGTATTGTCAACCAGGCGAACTTAGGATATAATAAATAAGATGATTAGAAAAACGGAGGAATTAATTTTGGAAAGTATCATTCAGAATATTGTGTCTGCACTTGGCGGTATACCTGCCGAATTGGTTGTTTTTATCATCTCTCTTTGCCCGATTCTTGAAC
>CACYDD010000288.1 GCA_902773065.1 uncultured Ruminococcus sp.
GTCAGTGAATCTACCGTTGTACGCTTCGCAACAGAGCTTGGTTATGACGGTTATCCGAAAATGCAGAAAGCAATGCAGGAAATGATACGGGATAAACTGACCTCTGTTCAGAGGATTGAGGTTACAAAAAGCCGCATGGGCGGAGAAGATGTTCTGGCGAATGTGCTGAATCAGGATATCGAGAAGATCAGAAAAACGATCGAAGAGACCTCAAAGGATGATTTCAAAAATGCGGTTAAGGCGATCGCAGGGGCAAAGACGATCTATATTTTTGCGGTAAGAAGTTCCGCTGCACTTGCGTCGTTTCTGGGGTATTATTATTCCCTGATATTCGAGAATGTCAAAGTGATCAGTAATTACGGCGAAACAGAGATTTATGAAAAGCTGTTCCGCATTTCGGAAGAAGATGTTATTATCGGTATTACCTTCCCGAGATACTCCAATGCAGCTGTAAAGGCTATGACCTTTGCGAAGAGAAGAGGCGCAAAGACAGTTGCCCTGACAGACAGCATGACCAGCCCTTTGTGCAGTCTTGCTGACTATGTACTGATTGCCAAAAGCGATATGGCTTCTGTTGTGGATTCGCTTGTAGCACCGCTGAGTATGATCAATGCACTGATCGTTGCAACCATCATTGAACTTGGCAATGATGTGGAAACGACCTTTGAAAGACTGGAATCTATCTGGGAAGAATATGATGTCTACAGAAACGAAGACGAGGAGAAGAAAATTGAAAAATGACAGAACCGTGATCATCGGCGGCGGAGCGGCAGGATTAATGGCAGGAATTGTTTCCGCAGAGTCGGGGAAAAATACCGTTGTGATAGAAAAAAACGCAAAAGTGGGACGAAAGCTGTATATTACGGGAAAAGGACGGTGCAATGTCACCAACAACTGTGATGAAAGGACAGTGATCGCCAATACACCGACAAACGGCAGATTTTTGTACAGTGCATTGAACCGTTTTTCGTCAACAGATACCATGGCATTTTTTGAATCTCACGGTTGTCCGCTGAAAACAGAAAGAGGAAACCGCGTATTTCCTGTTTCGGACAGAGCAGGCGATATTGTCGATACGCTGTCTGCTGCTGTCCGAAAATCAGGCTGTCAGATGATACATGATACGGTAAAGGATATTGTTATTGAAGATGGAAAAGTTAAAGGTATTATTCTTTCCGATGACAGCGTAATGGAATGTGATAAGCTGATCATTGCAACAGGCGGCAAGTCTTATCCCTTGACAGGTTCTACGGGTGACGGTTATCGTTTTGCACAAAAGGCGGGGCATACGATCATACCGCTGAGACCTTCCCTTGTACCGCTTGAAACGGCGGAGCATTTCGGTTATGATGCGGACGGACTGCTTCTGAAAAATGTCAGTATTAACGTGTATGATACTGTCAAGAAAAAAATGATCTATGATGATTTCGGTGAACTGGAGCTGAAACGCTACGGTTTGTCGGGGGCGGTGATCAGAAGTGCTTCGGCACATATGAAACAGATGGAAAAGGGCAGATATGAGATCAGGATTGATCTCAAACCTGCTTTAAGCCCTGAAACACTGGATGCACGGCTGGTTCGTGAAATCGCGGCGGCACATTCGGGAGAATATAGAAAGGTGCTTGAAACGCTGATGCCGAGGGCACTGATCGAAGATTTTGTCAGGCTTTCGGGGATTCCTGCCGAAAAGCGGTGCAGTGAGATCACCAAGGAAGAGCGAAAGAAAATATTACAGCTTCTGAAAGGATTGACAAGAACGGTTACAGGATTCCGCCCTGTTGAAGAAGCAATCGTCACTTCCGGCGGTGTCAGCGTCAAGGAAATTGACCCGAAAACAATGAAGTCCAAGCTTGTGAAAGGGCTGTATTTTGCAGGAGAAGTGATTGATGTTGACTGCTACACAGGCGGATTCAATTTGCAGGCAGCGTTTTCTACAGGAGTACTGTCGGGAAGTGAATAGAATAGGGAAGGAATTATTATGGGTTTTCAGGATGACTGGATGATGCGCCAGATCGAGATGATGACAAAATTTGTTGCGAATGTTGTATTCGGCAAAAAGGAAAGTCAGGTACAATATGAAATCACAGGAGATGTCAATGACAGTAATACACTGACATTGACCGACCAGCTCTATCTGCAGTTATGTATGCTGATCAAAGAAGGCAAAATCGGAGAAGCGGAGGATATTCTGTTTGAGAATATGCAGTATACGGATAAATATATTGAGCTTGCTTCGGATTTTTATGTGAAGCTGAATTCCCTGACGGACGAAGAACTCGAATCGGGCGGATTCTCACGGGATGAGATATACGACGGCTATATCGAGATCATGTCACTTTTAGGTGTTCCGATCGATGTATTCGGTCAGGCAGACAGAGCAGACTATCAATAATGGATTAAGGAAAGTACTCGAATGATCGGGTACTTTTTTTAGTTAGTGTAAAACAGATCCGGGACTTTATGGCACGGCAATGAAGTTGAATATCACAATAAAACTAAAGTGCGAATTGACAGCGGAGGCAATCCGCCGGGTTTTTTATGTATATATTTTACATTCTCATCATATAATATAGTATGTCTGTTGTACGGAGGTGCTATATGATTTATTTTTTTGCAGGACTTTCGGCAGGCTTGGTTTTCGGTGTCGTTTTTATGGCTCTTATGAGTGCGGCGTCCTCAGCGGATGATGAAATGGAAAATATGATGGGAAGGGCTTTAAAAGGACAGACGAAATAATTTTTGGAGAGTAAGATATCATCTTACTCTCTGTTTTTTTAACGGAACTGTTCTAATGTTCTTGTGACAGCCGTATATATTACCATAATTCAAGAAACCAAACATCAGGGAGAGAAATCATCATGGAACAAACGGAATCTTATAATCAGGCGGTAAAAATGTTGTGCGGCGAGCTTTCTGCCGTACTGCTCAGAATTCCCGAAAGGAAAAAAAGCTGTATTCAGGAAATACGTCTGCGTTCGGGAAAGCCTGTTGCACTGACAGACGGTTCGGAAACATTGTTTTTGTCTTCAGGCGGAGAAATTTTGTATTCGCCGGGCGAAAGAGCATTTGTCTGCACACAAAGGCATATTTTCGACAGCTTTAAAACCTTGTGCGGCTATTCCGTCTACAGTCGGCAGAATGAGATCAATCAGGGGTTTCTTACGGCAGGCGGCGGTTACAGGATCGGTATCTGCGGCACAGCGGCAATGAAAAACGGCGAGGTAACGGCTGTTACCAACATCACCTCCCTGAATCTGCGGATATCACGACAGATTTTCGGGATATCCGACGAACTGATCGCAAAGCTTCATCCGATCAGAAGCGGTATTCTGATTGCAGGTGCACCTTCTACAGGCAAGACGACAATGCTCAGGGATTTGGCATACAATCTTTCTCTGGGTAAAGGGTGCAGCATTATGAGAACCTGCGTGATAGACGAAAGGGGAGAGATATCGGGCGGATACAATGAAAGGTGCGGCATTGATCTCGGGCTTTGTGATGTTTTGCAGGGATACCCGAAGGGGGAGGGAATTATGCAGGCGGTGAGATCGCTTTCGCCGCAGGTGATTATTTGTGACGAGGTAGGAACGGACGGTGATGCACAGGCTGTTGCAAAGGGTGCAAATGCAGGTGCTTACATAGTTGCCACAGTCCATGCCTCGGGGTATGAGGAACTGATGAAGCGTAGTCAGGCAAGAAAGTTGCTTGACACGGGAGCATTCGGAACGGTTGTGATATTGGGTTCAACGGACAGACCATGTAAAATTACGCAAATGATAAATGTATAGCTGATGAAAGAAAGAGAGGAAACTATGATCGTTAAAATTACAGGTGCAGTTTTTATTGTTTTGTGCGGTGCATTTGCAGGGTTGTACCGGTCAAGGATTTTACAAAAGCAGGCGGAGTTTATTGAACAGTATATTTCATTTCTGACGCAGGCACAGGCGATGATCAGTTATTCTTATGCCAACATTTCGGAAATACTTGCAAATGTGAATTCCGTACCGCTGATGAATCTGATGATCAGGCAGTGCAGAAGCAGAATGAAAAACGGAGACAGCTTTGAAAGAGCATGGCCGTCCGCCGTTTTCGGTTCTTATCAAAGGGGGGAGATCACAAAAACAGACCATGAAATGATACGCAGATTTTCCGAAGGCTTCGGAAATCTGGGAGCGGAAGAAGAAACGGCGAAGATAAAGCTTTGTCTGACAGAAGCACAGCGACGTTTTGACAAACTGAATTCGGAGCTGACAGAGAAAAGAAAGCTTTATGGTGTAGTAGGTACATTTTGCGGTGTTCTTGCGGCAGTGATACTAATTTAATAGTTAGTGGCTTCATCTTTGATCTACGATTTACAGATGAAATATGAAACGCGGGAATAAAGTTATGGTTATCATAAAGTAGTGAGCGGAGCGAACGAATACGTGAATTGACAGCGGAGGCACTCCGCTGTCAATATGGGTGGAAAA
>CACYDD010000289.1 GCA_902773065.1 uncultured Ruminococcus sp.
GAAACAGAACCTTTTGGAAGATATGACAGAGGATAAAAGCGAGGAAGATTCCGAATCTTCAACAGAGCAAAACGAAACAGCCGAAGATACCGCAAAAGAACTGAATGATTCTCTTTCTGCATTTTCTCTCAAAGAACTGCAAAGGGCGATGAAAAAACGGTATTTCGGCAGCTTTGCAGAAAAAGCAAGCCTTGGAATTCTGCCTGAAATGGAAGAAGCATCTGTTATCACCGTTCAGCTGCCGCAGGACGGCATGACCGTCAAGCTGTTACATCCGATCGAATATTCTGCCTGCACCTGTCACAGCAGAGAGCTTTGTAAACATAAGGCAGCGGCAATTCTGACATGGCAGATCAGACACGGTATCGTAAAGCCTGAACAGCTTTCAGTTGAAGCAATTTCTTCTGATGCATTGAATATTTCCGATATCCACAGCAAGGCTGAAAATGCCGCTGCATTTCTCGGTAGGATTTTATCTGACGGACTTGTCAGAAGTTCGGAGGATGTGGTGGAACAGACAGAAACACAGGCGGTGATGTGTCACAATGCACGGCTGGCACAGTCTGAAAGGCTAATGCGTGAGCTTGGGAACAGACTCAGAGCCTATGCGGCACATTCTCCTGAATTCAGTATCAATGCGATTCTTTCTCTGATAATGGATAATATGATCTTGCTGCAAAAGATTATCCGGACAGATGATGAAAAACGTCTTGCGGAGTTTCTCGGCGAATTCAAAAATACCTATAGCTTAACTGATACACTGGAGCTGATCCCGCTTGCACGGCGGCATTTTTCCTCCGTTTCGGGATATGAGGGAGAAGTCTATTATTATCTGAATAAGGATATCGACAGCAGTGAACCGTTTCTGACTTTTTCGGATGTACGCCCGACTTTTTATCAGACAAACAGAAAGTTCAGAAGTGAAGCTTTACCATGGGATTTAAATACACCGCTGAAAGAAATTGCAGGTTGTGAGCTGCGGCTGAAAATGCCGAAAATAGCAGGGGGAAAGCTGTCCTCGTCCAAGGAAACAAGGGCAGAGGTGCTAGAAAAAGCGAATCTGAACCAATCCGCCGTTCAGGAAAGGATCTATACTGACTATTCAAAAGCAGTGCATGATATTTTTGTTAAAAAGCCTGCGGAGGAAAGCGAAACTGACAGGCTTGTGCTGATTGCTGTCAGCCGATGTATTCGTTCGGAATCTGATGAGATCAGTCAGACACATACCATCACGGTAGAGGATCAGTTTTCACAGCGGCTGACATTAAGGGCAAGATATAAAGAGGAAACCAAGGATTATTTTGAAAGCCTTGTTAAAATGGGAAAAACCATGCTTGAAAACGACGGGAACTATGTTGTTTTCGCAAGTACTTATATTGAGGGTGGCAGGTTGTATGTCTATCCCATAGCGGCGTATGATACCATCAAACTTCCGCAGAAGGAAACAGGGAAGTTGCCTGCTTATGCTTCTGAAAAGAATATAGGTTATACTTACTTTTCCGAACTGTTTTATGATATCAGAAATATGCTTTCCGATATGATCCAGTGCGGTATCAATTCCTTTGATTTTTACGAGCAAATCAGAGAACTGTCCGATGAAGCACAGAAAATGGGTCTTACCGCACTGTCAGGAAAGCTGTATCGGTTATTTGAAAAACTGACAGCGAAAAACCATGATATCAATGCTGACAACAAAGAAATTATCCTTCTGCTTTCCGAAATATACCAATATATTATCATTGGTATCGGAAAAACAGAGGTGAATATTGCAATACAAAATTTAAACATAAAGGAGACTGAACAAACATGAATCTGTTGCAAACAAATGGAAACACCGACACCAAAACAAAAGATCAGATCCTTGATATCCTCAAAGGAATCACGACTGATCCTGATCTTCAGCAAAGAGCGGAAAGATTCTTTGATTTTTCTCAGGAGCCTGATTTAGAGCTTCTGAATTTTCCGCCTATCCGGACACAGAATTTTTCTTTTCACGAATATAATAAAGCAAAGCTGGTGGAAAAATCGGTGCTGGTCAATAATTTTTATAAATACAGCGACCGTTATATTCTTTTTATGGATGCACTTGGTGCGAAAGTAGTTTACAATCTGTTCGGCGGATATGAACTGAGCAATAAGCTGACAAAAGAAACGCCGCTGAAACAGCATATGTTCCATGCTTTTGAAAGAAGATACTGCAGTGAGCTTGCACAGGCAAAAATACTGTCCTATATTACAGGAAACGGCTCACGCTATACGATTCGATTCGAAGAATCCATTCTTATAACTGCTAAAAACGACCCGAGATTACTGTTTGAAACGGCTAAATTCTGTATCGGATCGGGTTTTGACAGTGATGGTGCAAAGCTGTTTTCACTGGTTCTCGCCTACACAGACTCTGCCGGCGGCGGTACTTTTACCAAGGAAGAAATCAGTTATATGACAGATTTTATCTTGAAGGATGCCATGTCTGTCAGTCTGACAACAAGGGATCATCTGGAATTTGAAATGCCGATCCTGTTACTGTCACAAAAGCACAGTGAGAAAATCAAAAAATTTCTGGTACAGAAGCTTGACAGAGAAATGCAGATATTTATCGATTCTGTTACAGAGTGTGTACCGAAAGACTGCTTTGAGGAAAATATACCGATCATATTCGAGCTTATTTCAGAGGCAGGGATCTCTGTTGAAGAAGTGGTGAAAGCGACTGTTTGTGCAGGCTATGAAAGCGGATTGTTGGACAACAGAGAGATTGATAATTTGCATGCTTCCAATACGCTTGCTCTTTTTCAATATGAGATCATTAATTACCCTGATGATTATATTAAGGCAGTGTTCAGTAAAGATAATATGTTAAACGTGAAAGGCTGGGCAAGCGGTGCGAAATATTATACCTGCTTTTTTGAAGAACTTTACCGCCTTCTTGAAGAATATCATCCGCAGGCAATCAAAGACCACAATATTGATCACGACAAAGATATGATCGATCTGTATATCGCAGTCGAACAGAAATGTTCCCTTATTGCAAAGGAAGAAATCGGAAGTTATCTCAGAGGAGAGGCAGACTTCTCGGTGATTCTGGATAATTACGATACGATATCTGATTCAAAGTATTATCATGGTTACGGAAATGACCATGCAGACAGAGTCATTGCCTCACTCGAAAATCTTCCCGAATTCAAGGGCAGATATCTTGCTTTAAAGACGATTCAGTCAAACTATACAGTGGTTTGCTATGCACGTTCCTGCTTTACAGGCAGCGGTGAGCATATTGAAGATTTTAAGTCTCTTGCAAAACTGATTGCAGAAGCAGGCGTACCGCTCAAAGACAGATTTGCCGTTTACAGCGGACTTTACGATTACTACTGGGAACCCGGACAGGGTCAGAATATCGAGAAAACCATTCTTGAAATGATGGTCTCTCTCGAAAAAGAACATGATGAAGAATATGATGCTCTGGCACTGGTAAAAGATGAACCGCTGCTGAGAAACTTATATACAAAGTATCTTGGTGCAACCAATGACGAAAGCAACAAGAAGAAAGACAGAATTCTGAAAATGTGCGGCGATTCCTCAAAAGCGGTCAGAACTGCTGCTGCAAATGCCCTTGCGAAAAACAAGGAAAATGAAAAAGATGTGCTGGAGCTTCTTTCTGCCAAAAAACAGGCGGTCCGTGAAACAGCTGTGGATGTTCTGGCAATCTGGGGTGCAGATCAATACAGTGATGTTCTTGAAAAAGCTGCCGAAAAAGAAAAGAGCATCAAGCTTGCCGATAAGATCAGAGATGTGATCGCTAATGCCGCAACAAGCGGAGAAGGCGGTGCAGAGGGAGAGCAGGATTTTTCGCCGTCACGTTTTGTGGAGAATATCCATAAGGGTGGAAGAAATAAAAAGATACTCTGGCTTTACGAAACACCCAATCCCGAGGTGCATTTTTCAAACGGTGATCTGGCAGATGAAAAATATATGCAGGCGATCATACTTTGCTATGCAGGCATGACAATTCCCGGCAGAAACGAAAATGCAGAGCTTCTGGCAAAGGAACTGAACACAGAAGAGCTGAATCGCTATGCTGCCGAGATTTTCTCCAAATGGTACAGTGCAGGTGCAGAGTCAAAGACAAAATGGGCATTGTTTTTCTCTGTCATTCATGGTGGCAGCGATATGCTTGATACGATTCTGAAATGTATTAAGGAGTGGGCTGAAAATATGCGAGGTGCGATTGCTGCTGAGGCTGTCAAGGCAATGGCATTGAATGGCAGCTCACAGGCATTAATGGCGGTCGATAATCTTGCTCACAAATTCAAACAGAAGCAGGTCAAAAAAGCAGCCATTGCCGCTATCGGCACTGCTGCCGAAGCCCTTGGTATCACTGCTGATGAACTTGGTGACAGAATCGTACCGACACTTGGTTTCAATGAAAATATGGAGCAGATTTTCGATTACGGCACACGCAAATTCAGTGTGTTTATTACTCCGACGCTAGAGCTTGAAATTTTTGATGAAAGCGGAAAGAAACTGAAAAATATTCCGTCTCCGGGCAAAAAGGATGACGAGGAAACGGCAAAGAAGAGCAACGCTGAATTCAAGGCGATGAAAAAGCGGCTGAAAAATGTTATTGCCATTCAGAAAATGCGGCTTGAAACGGTTCTTCTTGACGACAGACGCTGGAAAAAGGAAAACTGGGAAGCACTGTTTGTTAAAAATCCGATCATGCACAGCTTTGCTATGGGTCTGATATGGGCAGCTTATGAGGATGACAATCAGGTACAGACTTTCCGCTATCTGGAGGATGGTATCTTCAATACAGCGGACGAGGAAGAATACGAGCTTCCCGAAAATGCTAAAATCAGTCTGGTACATCCGATCGAGCTTGATGAGGAACTTCTTTCTGCATGGAAAGAGCAGCTCAGCGATTATGAAATCGTCCAGCCGATAGAGCAGCTTAACCGTAAAATAAACAGAGTGAATGAGGATGAGATCGGTACATATGACCTCAACCGCTTTGAGGGAAGAATGGTCAACGGTATGTCGCTGATCGGGAGAACGGC